>NZ_JBAMDC010000599.1:0-2824 GCF_036961605.1 Streptomyces sp. KLMMK | reverse complement strand
GCCCAGCGAGAGGACGGTGCGGACCTCCGTCAGCCGGGCCAGTTCGGCGGCGCGCGACGCGTAGGCGGGGTCGGCTATCAGGGCGCGCGTCTCGACGTCGCGGATGATGTTGGCCTGAACGTCGGCGGCCAGCTTGTTGTAGAGGTGGTTGACCGAGCAGCCGATCAGGTTGGCGGCGTAGCGGGCGGCGATGGTCTCGGGCAGGTTGCCGCTGAGCAGGGTGACGGTGTCCCCTCGCTCGACGCCCTGGGCGAGCAGCGCGCGGGCCATGCGGTGGACGAGGTCGCGGAGTTCGCCGGCGGTGACGCGGCGGTCGTGGTGAACGACGGCCGTCCTGGTGGGTTCGGCTCCCAGGACGTCGAGGTTCCGCTCTACATATGTGCGGAACTGCTGCGCCGTGGCGGTCATGGGTGATTCCTCCTGATGCGGCAGTACGATTGCCGGCAGTTGACTTAGGCAACCAGTTGGATGGTAATGCCATCGATCAACGACTCCAAGTCGGCAAGCGGTGCAGCCGCGCTTCACGCGACCGAAACGTCGATATTCGGCCAACAAGGTGGAGGAGTGCCGGGGCAAGGGCGGCCGGCGGCCGGCCGGTCGGCCGCCCGGTCCGTGCCGCGTCCGTCAATTGACGGGGGTCCCCACGCGCAGCCGGTTGCCGTCGGGGTCCTGCAACTCGATCTCGCGCGCCCAGGGGGCGGAAACGGGTGGGACGCCGAACTCGGCGGCGACGGCGTCGATATCGCGGACCCGCAGATAAATCAGCGTGCCGGGCCGGGCGTCACCCTGATGCTCCGACAGGAACAGCCGCACCGGCCCGCGTGCCACCTCGACGAATGCAGGGAGGCCCGGCTCGAAACGGTGTTCCCACTGCTCGGTGAAACCGAGCCGGGCGTACCACGCGACCGCTGTGCTCGCGTTCTCGACATAAAGCACGGGGATGGCTTCTTCGTCCACGGCGCCATCATTCCAGACCGCGCGGATCGCCGAGTGCGCCGAGCGGGCCGGGTGCGGGCAGGAGCCGGCCGGTCGACTTCCGTCCCGCACCCGGCACGGCACCGCCCGGGCGGCCGCGAATTTCCCTGAGATCTTGGTTCACCTGCGTGGCGTGATGCCGCTAATGTGGGTGAGCCAAGTTGGTTCCCCCCACGTGTCGGCAGCGATTTCCCGTGTCCGCAACAAAGCGGAATCGCGGATTTCGAAGTGCGGCTATTCCCCTGCCCGTTCCGCTCGTGGAGTCCCCTGGCCATGTCTTCCCCCAAAACCTCCCCGGTTTCCCCGTCCTCCTCCGCCTTTCGCCGTCGCTGGGCCGCCGCCTGCGCAATAGCCCTGGCCGGCGTGCTCACGCTGGCCGGCTGCACCGGGGGCGACGAGGACACGTCGCCGGGCAAGAAGTCCTCGCCCTCCGTCTCCGCTTCGGTGTCCGCGACCCCCTCCCCCTCCCCCTCGGCACTGCCGTCGGAAGCTCCGGCCACCGCGCCCTCCCGCAGCGCCGCGCCCTCGCCGGTCCTGCCGAAGCCGCCGCGCAGGACGGCCACCCCGCCCGCTGCCGGCCACACCGGTGCGGCCGGACCCGCGGCCCGTACGCCCGCGCCGGGCAACGCCGGTACGACGTGCGAGATCCGCTCCAACGCCGGCAACTGCTACAAGGCGGGCCAGTACTGCCGCTCGTCCGACGCCGGGTCGCGCACGCACGACGCCCAGGGCCGGGTCATCATCTGCGGCAGCGACAGCGGCAAGCCGCGCTGGCACTACTGACGGCCCCGGAACGCGCAGGCCGCGCACCGTCCCTCCGCACCGGCCGCCGCACGACGGCCTGCACGACGGCCGGTGCACGGGACTACCTCGCGTAGGGGACGTTGACCTCGCCGGCGACCTCCTCGAACACCGCCAGGGCATCCTCCGGCATCTCCTGGTGCCACCGCAGATCGAGCACCACGGCGGGCGGATGGCGGGAGTAGTGCTCACGCTTGGCCGCGTCGACGGGGACGTCCGCCGGCGCCGTGCCGTTCGCGCGCGAGCGGCGCGAACGGGAGAGGAGGAAGTGGGTTCCGCTGTTGCCGCCGAGCGGATGCTGCTCGCTGTTCCACGGATCGAGCATCGCGGGTTCGAAGGCGAGACCGAGCGAGGCGGTCAGCCGCCGCAGCGTGCTTTCGGTCCTCGTGGCCAGGTCCTCGTAATGGAGGCGCGACACGGGGCCCGGCCAGCGGGCGGCGAGCTCTTCCGAGGCGCGGATCTGCGCCGCCCACTTGCCGGCGTGCTCGCGCACCGGGATGCGGGGGTACTTGCGCAGCTGCGAGTTCACCACGGCCCGTCCGTCCCGGCCCAGGAGCAGGAGATGGGCCGGGACGACGTCCCGCACCGCTGCCGCCTGCATCTCGATCCAGCGGACCGCCTTGGTCGATTCGACGACGACGGGGCGCCCGGACCGCACGGACAGGGTTTCGTACAGGTCCGGTGAGCCCGCCAGCCCCAGGCCGTCGCTGCCCGGGCGCAGGCCCGCCCACACGGAGCAGCCGGCACCGCAATAGGTGCACCGGACCGTCTTCCCGTCGTCCTTCACGGCACCCAGGCGCGTGCTGTTCCACGCTTCGCCGGCGTAGAAGACCGACGTGTGCGTGCCCAGCAGCAGGCCGAGGAGAGTCGTGCCGGAGTGCCCTGCGCCGGCGATGAACGCCACCGTTCGGTTGACCCGTCCGTCAGGGTTCATCGCAGCCCTCCGCGTCAGCCCCGCACCCGCCCGGTCAGTCGTTCACCCATGATGCCCCGGCTCTGCCGGGCCCGTGCCGGGAAGGTGCGGAACCGGCTTGTCGCCGGGCGGGTC
>NZ_JBAMDC010000598.1:0-2834 GCF_036961605.1 Streptomyces sp. KLMMK | reverse complement strand
GGCGTGGGTGCCGCCGTCGCCGGGCGAGGTGGCCGCGGCGGCGGAGGAGGGGCTGGAGCGGCTGCGGAGGGGGCCGTGGGCCGAGCGGTACGGGAAGGCGCACACCTTTCTGCAGCGGATCACGGGGGCCAGCGCGGCCAGGGCCTTCGCACAACTGCTGCCGGGGCGGGACGACTTCACGTTCGGCGACCTCCGTGCGGCGGGAGTGCTGCCGCGGCACGAGAAGCTGGTGCGGCTGCTGGCGCGCACGGCGGAGGAGGAAGGGCTGCTGGCGCCCGCCGGGGAGGGCTGGCAGTTGCTGGGAACCGGGACGGTGCCGGGCATGCGCGAGGTGTCCGGGCTCGCCGGCTACCTCCCTTCGCACGCCCTCAACCTGCGCTTCGCCCTGCAGCTGCCGGATCTGCTGTGCGGGCGGCGGGACGCGCTGGAGCTGCTGTTCCAGGACAGCGGCCCGGAGCTGGTCCAGCAGTACTACGACATCAACCCTCCGGTGACGGCCCACAACCGCATGGTCGCCGAGCTGCTGGGCGCGCTGATCCGCGCCTGGCCCGCGGACCGGCCGCTGCGCATCCTGGAGGTGGGCGCCGGTACGGGCGGGCTGGCCGTGCACCTCCTGCCGCTGCTGGACGACCGCGCCCAGTACGTCTTCAGTGACGTCTCCGCCGCGTTCTTCCCCCCGGCCCGGGCCCGCCTCGGCCGCTACGAGCCCCTCGTCACCTACCGTGTCTTCGACCTCAACGCCGAACCGGCGGAACAGGGCTTCGCCGAGGGCTCCTTCGACGTCGTCGTCGCCGGAGTCGCGCTGCACACGGCGCTGGACCTCGAAGAGAGCCTGCGCCGGCTGGCCCGGCTGCTCGCCCCCGGGGGACACCTGCTCGCCCTGGAGGTCCACGAACCCCCGGTCCTGGCGCTGGTGTTCGGCACGCTGGAGGACTTCTGGGCGGCCCGTGACACCGCGCTCCGCCCGGAATCCATCCTGCTGGCCCGCGAGCAGTGGCCGGACGTGCTGTCCGGAAGCGGCTTCGCGGACGTGGTGCAGGTGAGTGCCGCGAGCGCACCCGCGAGCGAGCACTTCTCCGTGCTCCTCGCCCGTACCCCGGCGGCGGCCGGAGCCCCACCGGCCGTCCCCGCCGGCCCGCCCGCCCGGGACTCCTGGCTCCTCGTCACCGAGGACGCCGCCGAGAGCGCCCTGGGAACACACGTGGCCGCGGAACTGACCGCCGCGGGCTGCGCGGCGGCACGCGTGGTGCCCCTGCCGGACGGCGCGGAAGGATGGCAGGACCTCCTCGGCCAGGCGCCGTCGGCGGCGATCGCCCTGCTGCTGAGCTCCGCCCCGGACCGGGCCGCCGAGGGCGACCCCGCCGCCTGCACGGAGCTGGCCGTGCGCCGGGCCGCCGCGCTGCGCTCCCTGGCCCTGGCCGGCCAGGCGCCGCCGGGCGCGTCCGGACGCCACTTCGTCCTGGTCACCCACCCCACCGGAGCCCTGCCCGCGCCGGAACGGCCGGCCTTCCCCGGCCAGGCCGCCGCATGGGGCGTGACCCGTACGCTGGCCAACGAAACGCGCTTCGGCGTGCGGCGCGTCTCCCTCGACCGCGGAGCCGGCCCGGCCGGGGACGCGGCGCGGCTGGCCCGCGAGCTCCTCGCCACGGCGCCCGAGGGCGGGCAGGACGAGGACGAGGTCGCCCTGACCCGGGGCGGCCGGTTCGTCCACCGCTTCGAGCGGGCCGCTCCGCCCGCGGAACCGGCCGCACCGGACGGCGGGGTCCGCTACCGGCTGCAGCTCCGGGACCAGGGCATGGCCTACGGGCTGCGGTGGACCGAGACGACCGCCGGCGACCCGGGGCCCGCGGACGTGGTCGTCGCGGTGCGCGCCGCGGCGCTCAACTACCGCGACGTGATGGTTGCGACGGGGCTGCTGCCACCGGTGGCCGAGGACGGCATCCCCTCGGAGGACTACCTGGGCCTGGAAGGGGCCGGGGTGGTCACCGCCGTCGGAGAGGACGTCGCGGACCTGTCCGTGGGCGACCGGGTCTTCGGCCTGTTCCCCGGGGCCTTCGCCTCCCACGTGCGGATCCCGGCCGCCGCGCTGCGCCCGGTCCCCGACGGCATGGCCTTCGGGGAAGCGGCCACCGTGCCGGCGGTGTTCTTCACCGTCCAGCACAGCCTCAAGCACCTCGCCCGCCTCCGGCCGGGCGAGACGCTCCTCGTCCACGGCGCCGCCGGAGGCGTCGGCATGGCGGCGGCCCAGTACGCCCAGCTCGTGGGCGCCCGGTTCATCGCGACGGCGGGCAGCCCGCTCAAGCGGGACCTGGCGCGCGCCCTCGGGGCCGAGCTGGCGCTGGACTCGCGCACGCACGCCTTCGCCGACCGGGTCCGCGAGCACACGGGCGGGCGCGGCGTCGACGTCGTGCTCAATTCCCTCAGCGGCGAGGCCGCGGCCCGTACCCGCGAACTGCTGGCCCCCTGCGGCCGGTTCGTCGAGCTCGGCAAGCGGGACGTCCTCGGCAACCAGCGCATGCTGCAGAAGGCGCTGGCGGAGAACGCCGTGCACTGTGTCGTGGACGCCGCCAACCTGGCCTGGCAGGACCCCGGCCACGCGGCGGCCGTGTTCGACGAGGTCCTCGCGCACCTCCGCGCCGGCGACTACATCCCGCTGCCCCACCTGGTCTATCCCGCCCACCGCATCGAGGAGGCGTTCCGGCTCCTGCAGCACTCCAAACACCTGGGCAAGATCGTGATCACGTTCGACGAGCCGGTCCCCGTCCACCGCGCCCCCCGCCCCCTGCGGCTCGCCGCCGACGGGACCTGCCTCGTCACCGGCGGCCTGGGCGGCT
>NZ_JBAMDC010000597.1:0-2840 GCF_036961605.1 Streptomyces sp. KLMMK | reverse complement strand
TTCTGGCAGGACGAGGACGGCGGCGAGACCCGCCGGGTCCTGCTCCCGGTTCCCACCTGCCGGGTGTGCGGCGACCGGCAGCGCTCGGCCGCCCCCGCACCGGAGGCGGCAGCTGCGCCGCTGGAGCTGACCGCGGCCGTCGACGACCGGGTGGGCGTCGTCCACGCGGTGAACCTGCGGCGGGCCGAGAGCGGCCCCCAGATCTACCTCGCCGGCAGTACCTCGCCGGACCACTCGCTGATCCGGCCGAACCTCGGCGTGGTCCGCAACGGCGGCGCCGGCTTCACCAAGAAGGAGGCGCTCAACGCCGCGATCGGCGAATCCCTCGAACGCTACGCCGCCGGCCTGTTCCGGTCCGCCGAGCTCCGTACGGCGTCGTGGAACGAGCTCACCCGGTCCGGCGAGACCGCCGTCGCGCCGGAGGACTTCGGGCTGTTCTCCGCCGAGCAGTACGCCTCGCCCGGCTTTCCGTTCGCGCCCTTCACCGGGGACACGACCGTCCGCTGGGTCCGGGCGACGCGCCGGCCGGACGGCGCGCCGTGCTGGGTGCCCGCCTCCCAGGTGTTCCTCTACTACCGCCGGTCGAAGGAGGAGACGCCGATCGCGCCGTCGATCTCGACCGGACTGGCGGCCGGGCCGACCGTCGCCGACGCGGTGCTCGGCGGGCTCTGCGAGATCATCGAGCGGGACGCGCTGGCGGTGTCCTGGCTGCACCGCCTCCCGCCCCGACCGGTCCCCGAGGACGCGATCGCCGCGTCCCCGCGGGTCAGCTACCACCTGACCAAGGCCGAGTCCTGGCGGGTCCGCTTCTACGACCTGTCCCTGGACCTCGCTCCGCCCGTCGTCGTCGCGGTGATGGACGGCCGGGGCGGCGCCGAGCCGGTCCTGTCGTTCGGCGCCGCGTGCCGGACCTCGCTGGTGCCCGCCGTCGAGAAGGCCTTCCTGGAAGCCGCGCAGGGCCTCACCTACGTACGACGGCTGGTCAAGGAGTACGAGGGCTTCGAGGCCGCGCCCGACTTCGCCAACGTCGACGAGTTCAACAAGCACGCCATCCTCTACACACGCCATCCCGCACTGCGCCGCCGTGCCGGATACCTGGTCCACCCCGACGCCCCGCCCCTCTGCGACCGGCCCGCCCGGCCGCAGACCGGAACCGGCGCCGCCTCCGCGGAGGCCGTCGTCGAGGAGCTCGCCGCCGCCGGGCTGCGGACCTACGTCGTCGACCTGACCACCCCCGACACACGGCGGGCGGGGGTCCGCGTCGTCCGCGTCCTGGTGCCGGGCATGCAGCACCTGTCGGGCGCACATCGCTTCCGGATGCTCGGCAACCCCCGCCTGCACGACGTCGTGCGGACGCTGGGCGCCGGCTCCGCACCGGACAACCCCTACCCGCATCCGCTCCCTTAGGAAGATCCCATGGCAGCGTCCTTCGTCGCGTTCCCCTCGTTGTCGATGGTCCGCAAGGAGGACTTCGCGGACACCTCCCTGATCCCCGAGGCCTACGGGCGGCACGTCGTGAGCCGCTGCCTGCCCCCGGAGCGGTCGCCGGTGCACTGCTCCTTCTCCGCCGAGCCGGCCGGCGACGGGATCAGGCTCCGGTTCTCCAGCAGGGTCGACAACCTCGGCGAACCGGCCATGCTCACCCACAAGTTCTTCTTCGTCGACCGCGACGAGACCCGCGAGCGCTTCCACGCGGTGACCCCGGACGAGCCCGAGGTCACCACGGAGATGCTGATCCTCTTCGCGGGATTCGACCGCGACTACTGCCACGCCTCGGTGTACGACGCGGAGAACCGGCTGGTGGCGGTGCACGCCGTCGTCTTCGACCGGGCCGGCCGCACCGTCCCCTACCCGTTCACGCAGCGCTACGTCTCCCCGCTCGGCCTCGGCCGGGCCGACCTGGAGGAGACCGTGGACGGCACCGGACGCCGGATGCTCCGCTTCTCCGTCGGGCTGACCGGCCTCACGGAGCCCACCCCGGTCGTCCTCGCCTGGCAGGGCATCGGCCGGATCGTCCGCGAGGAGCTGTCGTGCACGCCGGACCGGCCGGAAGCGCACTACGAGGTCCCCCTCGACGACAACCCGCTGCTCGCCTGCGGCGACTGGGTCGTCATCGCGGTGGACGAGCAGGACCGCTTCCTGGCCCAGACCCTGGTGACCCTGCAGTCCGCGGAGTGAGCCGGTGGAACCGACGCACACCCGCGTGCTGCCCAACGGCATCCGGCTGGTCGCCGTCCCCCGCCCCGGCACACCGCTCGCCGCCGTTGTGCTGAGGGTGGGGGTGGGCAGCGCCGACGAGGAACCCGGCGAGGAGGGCCTGGCGCACGTCCTCGAACACATGGTCGTCCGGTGCGCCATGGACGGCGGCCGGGTCGGCGACGGCGCGCTGGTGACGGCCCGCACCGGCAAGGAGGCCACCGTCTACAGCGCGGTGGTGCGCCGGGCGGACGCCGTCCCCGCGGTCGCCGCCCTCGGCCCGGTCCTCGGACGCCTGGACGTACCGCGCGAGGACCTCGCCGCCGAGCTGACCGCCATCCGGGAGGAACGCGCCCAGCGCTCGGCCGACCCCGCCCGGCGGCTGCAGGAGTCGCTGATGGGCGCGCTGTGGCCCGGCACCCGGTGCGCCCACCCGGTACTGGGCGACCCGCGGGTGGTCGACGCCCTCACGCCGCAGCGGGTGCGTCACTTCCACCACAGGTGGTACCGCCCCGCCGCGGCGGCCCTCGTGGTCGTGGCGGACGAGCCCGGCGAGCTGCTTTCGCCGATCGCGGCGACCGCGTCGGCCTGGGGTCACGGCCACCCGGCGGCCGCGGAGCCGGCCGTGACGTGCGGTCAGGTGT
>NZ_JBAMDC010000596.1:0-2845 GCF_036961605.1 Streptomyces sp. KLMMK | reverse complement strand
CGCTGCGCGGCGCCCCGGCCACCGAGGCGTCCTTCGCGGAGGCCGCCGAGGCCGAACTGGCGGCCGCCGAGCCGCTGCGCGACAACGCCTTCAAGGTGCCTCTGGCCCGCAACCTGGCCGTGCGGGTGCTCGCCGGACTCGCCGCCCCGGGCGGGGAAGGAACCGTCTCATGAGCGGCGCCCCCGGCCCCGTGCGCATCGAAGGCCGCGAGAAGGTCACCGGGTCCGCCCGTTACGCCGCCGAGCACACCCCGCCCGGCACCGCGTACGCCTGGCCCGTGCCCGCCACGGTCCCCCTCGGCCGGGTCCTGTCGGTCGACGCCGCGGAAGCCATGGCCGAGCCCGGCGCCCTGGCCGTGCTGACGCACGAGAACGCTCCGCGCCTGAAGGACGTGGAGGATCGCACCCTGCTCGTGCTCCAGAACGACCGGGTACCGCACCGCGGCTGGTACGTGGCGCTGACGGTCGCCGAGACCCCGGAGGCGGCCCGTGCCATGGCCGCCGCGGTGCGGGTCGCGTACGCGCCCGAGGAGCACGACGCCGTGCTGACCCCGGACCATCCGCGCCTGTTCGTCCCCGAAGTGGTCAACGCGGGCCTCCCGGCCCGCCGCGAGCGCGGCGACTTCGACAGCGCCTACGAGCGCGCCCCCGTCCGCATCGACGCCACGTACACGCTGTCCGGCCTGCACAACCACCCGATGGAGCCGCACGCCTCGACCGCCCGCTGGGAGGACGGCCGGCTCTTCGCCCACGACTCCTGCCAGGGCACGACGGCCGTCCGGGAGACCCTGGCCGCCCTGTTCGGCCTGGCCGAGGAGCGGATCACGGTCGTCGCCGAGCACGTGGGCGGCGGCTTCGGCTGCAAGGGCACGCCGCGCCCGCAGATCGTCCTCGCCGCGATGGCCGCCCGGCACACCGGCAGGCCCGTGAAGGCCGTACTGCCGCGCGCGCAGCTCGCGGCCGTGGTCGGCCACCGGCCGCCGCTCGTCCAGCGCCTGCGGCTCGGCGCGGGCGAGGACGGGGTGATCACGGCGCTCGCGCACGAGGTCACCACCCACACGTCCACCGTCCGCGAGTTCGTGGAGCAGGCGGCGGCCCCGTCGCGCGCCATGTACGTGTCCCCCAACAGCCTCACCACGCACCGGGTCGCCGCGCTGGACGTGCCGAGCCCGTCGTGGATGCGGGCGCCGGGCGAGGCCTCGGGGATGTTCGCGCTGGAGTGCGCGATGGACGAACTCGCCGGTGCCTCCGGGGTGGACCCGGTCGAGCTGCGGGTGCGCAACGACACCGCGACCGAGCCGGACAGCGGAAAGCCGTACAGCAGCCGGCACCTGGTGGAGTGCCTGCGCGAGGGGGCGCGCCGCTTCGGCTGGGACGCGCGCGACCCCCGGCCCCGCTCGCGAGCCGAGGGCCGCCTGCTGATCGGCTCGGGGGTGGCGTCGTCCCTCTACCCCGTCTTCCTCATGCCCTCCACGGCCGAGGTACAGGTCACCGGGGCGGGCCGCTACCTGGTCCGGGTCAACGCCACCGACATCGGCACGGGCGCGCGGACCGTCCTGGCGCAGATCGCGGCCGAGGCGCTGGGCGTCGCACCGGACCTGGTCGCCGTCCGGATCGGCAGCACGGAGCTGCCGGCGGCCTCGCTCGCCGGGGGCTCCGCCGGCACCGCCTCGTGGGGATGGGCCGTGCACAAGGCCTGCAGCACGCTGAACGGGATGATCGACGAGCGCGGGGGAACGCTGCCGCCGGACGGTCTGACCGCCACGGCCGGCACCAAGGACGACATCGCGTCCGACCCGCCGCACGCGAAGGCCGCCTTCGGCGCGCAGTTCGCGGAGGTGGCCGTCGACACCGACACCGGGGAGGTACGGGTGCGCCGGCTGCTGGGCGTCTTCGCCGCCGGGCGCATCCTCAACTCCCGTACCGGGCGCAGCCAGTTCATCGGGGGCATGACGATGGGGATGGGCATGGCCCTCATGGAGGGCAGCACGATGGACGCTCGCTTCGGCGACTTCGCGGAGCGGGACTTCGCCTCCTACCACGTCCCGACGTGCGCGGACGCCCGTGGCATCGAGGCCCACTGGATCGACGAGCACGACCCGTGGCTCAACCCCATGGGGAGCAAGGGCATCGGGGAGATCGGCATCGTCGGCACCGCCGCGGCGATCGCGAACGCGGTGCACCACGCGACGGGGGTGCGGGTCCGCGACCTGCCCGTGCTGCCGGAGAAGCTCCTGGCCGGCCTGGAACGGGCCCGCTAGGCGAGCGGCCGGCCGGCGGCCGCCCGGGCGGGGAAGTGCCGTGCGAGCTCATCGACGACGGCCTGTGCGGCCGGGGAGACCCAGCGCCTGCGGTGCCGCGCCACCTGGACGGGCACGTCGGGGAACGGGGGCCCGGCCACCACGGCCAGGCGGCCCTCGCGCAGGGCGTCCTCGGCGGTGGCCCGCGGCAGCAGCGTCAGGCCGAGCCCCGCCGCCACGCAGGACCGGGCGGCCTCGATGCTCCCGAAGCGGGTCAGCCGCATGCGCGCGCCGGGGACGGAGAGGAGGCGGTCGGCCAGGCGGTCGCTGTAGGAGCAGCCCTGCTCGTGGAGGAAGAAGGTCTCGCGCGCCAGGTCCTCCCAGGTGGCCGGCGCGGTCCGGCGGGCGAGGGGGTGCCCGGGTGCGCAGAGCAGCACCAGCGGCTCGTGGGCGAGGGGTTCGGCGGCGATGCCGGGGAAGGAGACGTCCTCCTCCAGGAGCAGCGCGATGTCGAGCCGGCCCGTGCGCAGCCCTTCCACGGCGGCGGCGGTGCCGACGGGTGCCAGGTCGACCTCGACGCCGGGGTGGGAGCCGCGCAGCGCCGCG
>NZ_JBAMDC010000595.1:0-2865 GCF_036961605.1 Streptomyces sp. KLMMK | reverse complement strand
CCAGCGCGCGGGGACGAGCGCGGCGGGCAGCCGCTCGGACAGCGCCTTGTGCAGCAGGGCCTGGTCGGGCTCCTCGCCGCCGTCGACGAAGCCGGTCAGGCAGGGGCCGCCGGTGGCGTCCCGGCCGAGGACGACCGCGCACGAGCGCCCGCCGAGCACCTCGGAGGCCACCGCCTCGATCTCCTCCAGCTCGATGCGGTAGCCGCGCAGCTTGATCTGGTTGTCGCGGCGGCCGAGGAACCACAGCAGGCCGTCGCGGTCCCGGTAGCCGAGGTCGCCGGTCAGGTAGGCGCGCGCCCCGCCGAGCGCGGGCACGGTGACGAACCGGGCCGCGGTGGCCGCCGCGGCCTCGCCGCCGCCGAGGTAGCCCTCGGCGAGCCCCGCGCCGGAGACGGCGAGTTCGCCGACCGCGCCCACGGGCAGCGGCTGCAGACCCGCGTCCAGGACGTGCACCCCGACGCCCGGCAGCGCGGTCCCCAGCGGCACCTCGCCGCCCTCGCCGGGGCCTTCGGTCCCCTCGCGGGTCACCTCGTGGACCGTGGAGGTGATGGCCGCCTCGGTCACCCCGTAGGCGTTGAGGACCGTCGCGTCGGTCGCGGCCAGGACGTCCCGCAGCGCGGCGGCCGGCAGCCGCTCCCCGCCGGCGACCAGCAGCCGCGGCTCCCACATCCCGTCGCGGAGCGCCTCGCACAGCTCCTCCCGTACGGCCAGGAGGTAACTCGTCGGCAGGTTGGCGACGCTGACCCGGCGGGCGGCCAGGACGGCGATGAGCTCGGCCGCCGTCGGGACCTCCCGCTGCGGCACGACCAGGGACGCACCGGCCAGCAGGGACGGCAGCACCTCCTCCAGGGCCACGTCGAACGAGGGCTGGGCGAAGAGCAGCACCTTGTCGTCGCTGCGCAGCCCGAAGCGCCCGGCCACCGTCGTCGCGTGGTGGGCGAGCGCGGCCCGGCCGACCGCCACGGCCTTGGGCAGGCCCGTGGAACCGGACGTGTGGATGACGTACGCCGCCCCCTCGACGCACGCGGCCGGCGCGGCGGGAGGGAAGGCGGTGCCGGCGTCGAGCAGCGCGACCGGGACCGGCAGGCCCGCCGCGGGCAGCGCGAGGGCGCTCTCGCGGTCGGCCAGGACCAGGGCCGGGGACAGGCGCCGCAGCAGCGTCTCCAGGCGGCTCGCCGGGTCGTTGGGGGACAGCGGGCAGTAGACCGCGCGGATGCGCAGGCACGCGAGCAGGGTCACGACGGTGTCCACGCCGCGCGGCAGGACGGCCGCGACGGGCTGACCGGCGGTGACGCCCGCCGCGCGCAGGCGCGCGGCCAGCTCGTCGACGAGCCGGTCGAGTTCACCGTAGGTGATCTTCCGGGCGCCGCTGACGAGGGCGGGGAGGCCGGGGTCGTGACGGGTGACGGGGTCGAGCACGGCGTCGGGGGCGTCCGAGGCCCCGGAGGTGAGGGCCTGCTCCGGTACGGGGACAGGCTGCACGCCGAGCGCCGCGAGAGGTGCCTCCGGAGCTTCCAGGTAGGCCCGTACGAGGCCGAGGAAACGATCCGCCAGCAGCTGTGCGGCGTCCTCGTCGAACAGGTCCCGGTCGTAGTCCCAGACCAGCGTCATGCCTGCGGGGCCCTGCCGCGGCCCGACCGTGCGCCGGTCGTCGGGCAGCAGCACCAGGTCGAGGTCGAAGCGGGTGGTGCCGGTGTTGAAGCCCTCGAACAGCGAGACCTCCAGGCCCGGCACCTCGACCTCCGGCAGCGCCGCGTCGTGGGCGCTGAACATGACGCTGAAGAGCGGGTTGTCCGCGCCGGACGTGTGCAGGCCGAGCTCGCGGGTGAGCACCTGCACCGGGACGTCCTGGTACGGCAGGGCCCGGATCAGGCTGTCCGTGACCTCGTCCACCGCCTCCTCCGCCCCGGCCGCCGGGTCCAGGCGCAGCCGCAGCGGGATCGTGTTCACGAACATGCCGGTGGCCGACTCGAAGCCCTCGGGGCGGTTGCCGACCGCGGTGCCGACGACGAGGTCGGCACGGCCGCTGTGGCGGCGCAGGAGTTCGGCGAAGAGCGCGAGGAGCGTGGAGAAGGGGGTGTGGCCCTGGGTGCGGCTGTGGGCGCGCAGGCGCTCGGCGAGCGCGGCGTCGACGGCCTGCCGCAGCTGACCGCCCGCGTGCCGGCGCCGGGCCCCGGGCCGGGTGAGACCGGGCAGCGGCAGGTCGAACGACGCGTCGCCCAGCTCGCGCCGCCAGTGCGCCAGGCCCGCCTCGCGCCGGGCCGCCCGCTCGGGGCTGTCGGCGGCCTCGACATGGTCGGTGTAGGAGGCGGCCGGCGGCAGGACCGCCTGCTCGCCCAGCACGCGGGCCCGGTAGACGGTGAACACGTCGTGCAGCAGGATCGCGAACGAGTGCCCGTCGTGGACGAGATGGTGCTCGACGTGGACGAGGCGGTGGTGGTCCGCACCGAGCCGGACGAGGCACCAGCGCAGCAGCGGCGCCTCGTGGACGTCCAGGGGCGTCTCGGCCTCGGTGCGCAGCAGTGCCGCGAACGTCTCCTCGGGGTCGGCCTCGCCGCTGAGGTCGGCCGAACGCAGCCGGGGCGCGCAGTTCTCGCGCACGCGCTGGCCGGGCAGGCCGCCGGGGGAGTCGACGAGCTCGAGGCGCAGACCGGGGTGCCGGTCCAGCGCGGCCGCCAGCCCCTCCCGGAGCGCGGCCTCGTCGAGGGTGCCGCGCAGGTCCACGGTGGCGGTGAAGTTGTAGGCGCGACTGCCGGGCAGCATCTGCTCGTGCAGCCAGACGATCTCCTGGGATGTGGAGAGTCCGAACATGGTCAACCTTTCCGGGTCGGGAGGTGTGCGGGCCGGGGCCGGGTGGGCCCGTGC
>NZ_JBAMDC010000594.1:0-2891 GCF_036961605.1 Streptomyces sp. KLMMK | reverse complement strand
CTGGCTGCGCATGCAGGCCACGGAGACCGCCGCCACGGCTTCCACCGCCCGGCTGACCGGGCACGCCCTGGTGATCGACGGCGAGGACACCTTCACGGCCATGCTGGCCCACCTGCTGCGCACGTCCGGCCTGGAGGTGACCGTACGGCGCTACGACGACCCCGGCCTGCGCGCGGCCGCCCTCGCCCACGAGGGCCCCGTCGTGCTGGGCCCCGGCCCCGGCAACCCCTCCGACGCGGCCGACCCGAAGATGCGGCTGCTCCGCGCCCTCGCGGCGGAGCTCCTGCGCGGCCACCGGCACGGCCTCCTGGGCGTGTGCCTGGGGCACGAGCTGATCGCGGCGGAGCTGGGGCTGGAGATCGTCCGCAAGGACGTGCCGTACCAGGGGGCGCAGGAGCGGATCGACTTCTTCGGGCGGCCCGAGACCGTCGGTTTCTACAACACGTTCACCGCGCGGTGTACCGCTGCCGCGGAGGGGGAGCTCGCGATGCACCGGGTGGAGCTGAGCCGGGATGCGGCGACGGGTGACGTGCACGCCCTCCGTGGGCCCGGTTTCGCCGGCGTGCAGTTCCATCCGGAGTCGGTCCTGACCTTGGACGGTGCCGCGATCATCTCCGAACTGCTGGCCGCCGTCCTGGTCTGACCCGCCGCTCCGCGGCGGGGCCGTCCCACCCGCCCGCCCGTTACGGGAAACGTCATGCTGTTGCCGGCAACGTTCCGGGCAATTGGGCGGGTGGGCGGGCGAGACCGCGCCGAAGGCGCGGGACGACCGGCCTCAGCCGAAGAACACCTTCACCTCCTCGTACCGCCCGACCGGCACGGTCTTCAGACGGGCCGTGGCCTCGGCCAGAGGCACACGCACGATGTCCGTCCCCCGCAGGGCCACCATCCGCCCGAAGTCCCGCTCCCGCACCGCGTCGATCGCGTGCAGCCCGAACCGCGTCGCCAGCCACCGGTCGAACGCGCTGGGCGTGCCGCCCCGCTGGACGTGGCCCAGGACGGTGGTCCGCGCCTCCTTGCCCGTACGCCGTTCGATCTCCTTCGCGAGCCACTCCCCGACGCCGGAGAGCCGCACGTGCCCGAAGGCGTCGTGGGACGAGCCGTCCTTGAGGACGAGGTCGCCGTCCTTGGGCATGGCACCCTCCGCGACCACCACGATGGGCGCGTAGCTGGCGCGGAAGCGGGAGGTGACCCAGCCGCAGATCTCGTCGAGGTCGAAGCGCTGCTCGGGGATGAGGATGACGTTGGCCCCGCCGGCGAGGCCGGAGTGCAGGGCGATCCAGCCGGCGTGCCGGCCCATGACCTCCACGACGAGGACGCGCATGTGGGACTCGGCGGTGGTGTGGAGCCGGTCGATGGCCTCGGTGGCGATGCCGACGGCGGTGTCGAAGCCGAAGGTGTAGTCGGTGGCCGAGAGGTCGTTGTCGATGGTCTTGGGAACGCCGACGCACGGGATGCCGTGCTCGGCCCACAGGAGCGCGGCGACGCCGAGGGTGTCCTCGCCGCCGATGGCGACGAGGGCGTCGACCTCGTCCGCGGCGAGGTGCTCGCGGATGCGGCGGATGCCGCCGGGTTCCTTGAAGGGGTTGGTGCGCGAGGAGCCGAGCACGGTGCCGCCGCGCGGGAGGATGCCGCGCACGGCGGGGATGTCGAGCCGGGACGTGGCGCCGTGGAGGAGGCCGCGCCAGCCGTCCCGGTAGCCGATGAAGTCGTAGGAATGGTCCTGGACGCCCTTGCGGACGACGGCGCGGATGACCGCGTTGAGCCCGGGGCAGTCACCGCCGCCGGTCAGCACTCCGATCCGCATGACACTCTCCTTCAGCCGGAGGACGCCCGGCCGGGTCAAGGTCAGGCGTCGTCGAGACCTCGCTCTATCGCGTAGCGCACGAGCTCCACGCGGTTGTGCAACTGGAGCTTGCCCAAGGTGTTCTGCACATGGTTCTGCACCGTGCGGTGGGAAATAACCAGCCGCTCGGCAATCTGCTTGTACGACAGACCCTTGGCGACGAGGCGCAGCACCTCGGTCTCGCGGTCGGTCAGCCGGGGCGCCTTGGGCTCGTCGGGCGCGGCCGGGGCGGGGTCGGCGGCCAGCCGCCGGTACTCGCCGAGGACGAGTCCGGCGAGGCCGGGGGTGAAGACGGGGTCGCCCGCGGCGGTGCGCCGGACGGCGTCCACGAGCTCCTGCGTGCTGGCCGACTTCAGCAGGTAGCCGGTGGCGCCGGACTTGACGGCCTCCAGCACGTCGGCGTGCTCGCCGCTGGCGGAGAGGACGAGGACGCGCAGCGCGGGGTTCTCCCCCACGAGCTCCTTGCAGACGGCCACGCCGGGCAGGCCGGGCAGGTTGAGGTCGAGGACCAGGACGTCGGGGCCGGCGGCCTTCGCGCGGCGTACGGCCTCGGGGCCGTCCCCGGCGGTCGCCACGACGTCGTACCCGGCGGCGGCCAGGTCGCGGGCGACGGCGTCGCGCCACATGGGGTGGTCGTCGACGACCATGACCCTCACGGCGTGCTCGGCGGGTGCTTCGGCTTGCGTTTCGCTCATCGCTGTTCTTTCCCGTTCCCCCGTGGAACCTTCAGTTCGACTTCCGTGCCCTGGCCGGGGACGGACACCAGCTCGGCGCTGCCGCCCAGGTCCCTCAGCCGCCCGCGGATCGACAGGGCGACGCCCATCCGCCCCTCCCGTTCGGCGTCGGCGAGCCGGCCCTCGGGGATGCCGGGGCCGTCGTCCCGCACGGTGACGATCACCTCTTCGGGCTCGTCCTCCAGCAGGATCCAGGCCTGCGCCCCCTCGCCCGCGTGCTTGCGCACATTGTCCAGGGCGGCGCCGACGGCGGCGGCGAGCTCGGCGGCGGCCGCCGCCTCCAGCAGGACGGGGGTGCCGGGCCCGGCGAA
>NZ_JBAMDC010000593.1:0-2895 GCF_036961605.1 Streptomyces sp. KLMMK | reverse complement strand
CGAGCTGCTCGGGCAGGGCTTGGGACTACGGGAGATCGCCCGGCATCTCGGCTGGGGTCGGCACACCGTCCAGCGGTATGCCCGCGCCGCCCGGTGGCAGGACATGGTCAAAGGCCACAAGCATCCTCATTCAAGCAAACTCAACCCGTTCAGGGGCTACTTGGAGACGCGGTGGAGCGAGACGAACGGGCGGATCACCGTCCGCGCGCTGCACGGCGAGATCACCGAACGCGGCTTCCGTGGCAGCTACACGACCGTGAGCCAGTGGATTCTGCGCGCTCTGCCCGCTGCGGGCAACGCTCCGCCGGCACCGGCCGCGCCGTCCATCCGGCAGGTCACCGGCTGGCTCACCAGACATCCCGCCACGTTCGACCAGAAGGAACAGCTCGCCCGGAAGAGGGTGCTCGCCCGGTGCCCGGAGCTGGAGGCAGCAGCAGTCCTGATCAGCTCGTTCGCCGAGATGCTCACCACGCTCGACGGCCACCGGCTACCCGAGTGGATGACCGACGCCATGAGGTCCAACTTGCCAGGCATCAGCACGTTTGCAGCGAACTTGGAGACCGACTATGACGCCGTCGCCGCCGGGCTCACCACCCCTGGAACTCCGGACCAGTGGAAGGAGCAGTCAACAGGATCAAGATGCTCAAGCGGCAGATGTTCGGCCGCGCTGGCTTCCCACTCCTTCGCAAACGCGTTCTGCTCGCGTGACGCTGCGTGTCCGCGTCACGGAACTTGTGCCAGACCCCACTGAAACCTGTCACAAACATGTCGCTCGAGCGGCTGTGCGGCTGTGCGGCTGTGCGGCTGCCAAGCTTGATCGACTATGGACGAGGCCGTCAAGCCGGACGCCGCTCGAAAGTTTAACGCCTAAAGAACCAAGACGTGCGTGAGGGGGAATTCGAGCTTCCTTCCCAGTTTGCGACCTCATCAATAATATGTCACGCTGGGAGAGTCTAGGCGAACCCCATAGTCAGGGCAGGCTTACAAGTGGTGACTCGGTCGAAAAAACCCTCTGACGCTCGATGGAGTTCTTAATCTGAGGAGGAGAATAATGAGTGAGGCGAACGAAGTAGATCTCGATTTTCGAATGGCCCCTTCCTATGAAAGTGACAGTGACAGCAGGGTTCGCCACATGGTGGAAAACACTGATCGCTCGTGCAATTGCACCCCAACGGAGCACGGGTGCGAAACCGTTGGTTGCACTCGAGATCATTGTCGCCCGCCAGGTCATTGAGAGGAACCAGCTGTCGCGTCGGTTGAGCGATTAGCGAAAAAGCTCCGGTTGATGGGGTTGCTTCTCGAGCCACCCTAGACAGTCGGAGCTTATTGGGAGGAGCTAAGGGCTTGCAGAAAACAATGTGGCTTCCGGCCCTGCGGCTCGTTGATCTGGTACGCGTATACCAAGTGAGAGGTTTTTAGACCGTGTCCTACATGGTGAGTTTGAGAAGTCGTTTGTAGCAGCAGATCGCCGCTGCGAGGCCGAGAAAGGCCAGGTAGTTGAGGGGGTGGCGTTCGTAGCGGATGGTGAGGCGGCGGTAGCCGGTCAGCCACGCGATGGTGCGCTCGATCACCCAGCGCCGCCGGCCGAGGCGCTCGCTGGAGTCGATGCCCTTGCGGGCGATGCGGACGCCAATATGCTTGCCCCACAGCCAACTTCGCAGGTGGGGGACGTCGTAGGCCTTGTCGGCGTGGAGCCGTTGCGGTTTGGATTCTGCGGCGTGGGATTCGTGTCCCATGTGGAAATGGGAGAGCATCGGCTTTAGGGCGAGGCTGTCGTGGGTGTTGGCTGCGGAGAGGCCGACACGGAGGGGCAGTCCGCCCGCATCGGACAGGATGTGCATCTTGGACGCACAGGACTGTCCGGCTCGGCGATGGCCGCCGACCACACGCCTGAACAGCACGCCGAACGCGATTTCCGCCCTCTTCGTGCCCGATGCCGACCTGTCTGGTGTAGCGACGCCGATGGGGAGACCGTACTGCAGCGTGCGGTCAACGTCATCAGCTCCATTCCCGAGCGGCTGATCAAGCGCGTCGAGGCGGGCGATCAGGACGCGCTGCGCGAGGTCGTCGGGCTTTTGGACCCCAGCGTCCAGGCCAAGCCCGCCGTCCGGTTCGGCTGGTTCGGGTGTGCGACCGGAGTGGCCAAGTTCGCCGCCGAGAACGGGAGCGCATCGCCAAGGCTTGGAATCTTCGCCAACCGTCCGCCGCCTCGCAATCCACATCCACCGGCCCGCCGGACGCCTCCGCGGTGTTTCCACCTGCGGCCAGGTCTCCTTCACCCAGCCGGCCACCGCGTCCTCGTCGCGTTCCCGTGCGCGTCGGGCGGGGACCTGGTGGCTCCAGCCGTGCCGGTGGAGCATCTGCGCGATGGCCGAGAGGGACATGGTGGAACCGGCGGCCGATGCAGGGTCTAGGCCTGACCGGACTAGCCCTGAGCCACCGGCCCCCTGACCAGCGCGGACTCGAGCACCGCGACCAGGGCCTCGCTCAGCTTCGGCAAAGCCGCTGATCCCCGGCTCCGTAGGGCCGGCTCGCCACCCTCCCGCCAGTCACAACGCCAACTCTGCACCGGACTGACACTGACCCGCAGATGTTTCGCGACCTCGGGCGTTCCCGTCCCACCATGAACACCGCGACCGCTTCCATCCGGATACGCTCGCGAAACGCACGTCCGCTCTGCAGTCAGGCCACCACCTTGCGGATACCTCATGCGTCATGACGTACTGCGGTAACCAACAGCTGTCAGCCCCTACGACATCACGCCCGCAAGGTCAGTCTGGATCAATCCGATTGTGTCGGGCTGGATGACGTACTACGGCCGGTTCTACCGGTCGCAGTGGTATCCCTTCCTGCGACGCATCAACACCTACCTGATGCGATGGGCGCGGAAGAAGT
>NZ_JBAMDC010000592.1:0-2932 GCF_036961605.1 Streptomyces sp. KLMMK | reverse complement strand
GGGTGGGCCCGCCCCGCGGCGCCCCGCCCTCCACCGGGCGCCGGCAGCAGCCCGGCGAGCACCTCAGCTCTCACGCCCGCCCGTCGCCCGACCACCACCCCTCATCGAGTCCCTCCGGGACGCAGCAGCCTGAACAGAAGACGTCCGCCTCGGACCCCGACCACCCCGCCGGACCCGTCACCGAGGAGGGGGAGGGATGACCATGGCACCAGCGATGGGGGAGACGAGCCCGGAAAAGCTGCTCGCTCCCGTACTGAGCGCCTTCTGGGACGAGCCGCGCTCCTGGACCCTGGAGACCTACCTGCGCCACGACGGCTACCAGGGCGCACGCAAGGCCCTCGCGATGGCCCCCGACGACGTCATCGGCTACGTCAAGGACTCGGGCCTGCGCGGCCGCGGCGGCGCGGGCTTCCCGACCGGGATGAAGTGGCAGTTCATCCCGCAGGGCGACGGCAAGCCGCACTACCTCGTGGTCAACGCGGACGAGTCCGAGCCCGGGGCCTGCAAGGACATCCCGCTGCTCTTCGCCGCCCCGCACACCCTCATCGAGGGCATCGTGATCGCCTGCCACGCGATCCGCTCCGAGCGGGCCTTCATCTATCTGCGCGGAGAGGTCGTGCCGGTGCTGCGCCGGCTGCACGAGGCCGTGCGCGAGGCCTACGCCGCGGGCTACCTCGGCAAGAACGTCCTCGGCTCCGGGATGGACCTGGAGCTGACCGTGCACGCGGGCGCAGGCGCGTACATCTGCGGCGAGGAGACCGCCCTCCTCGACTCCCTGGAGGGGCGCCGCGGCCAGCCCCGGCTGCGGCCGCCCTTCCCCGCCGTCGCGGGCCTCTACGCCTGCCCCACCGTGGTGAACAACGTCGAGTCCATCGCGTCGGTTCCCGCGATCCTCCACAAGGGCAAGGAGTGGTTCCGTTCGATGGGCACCGATAAGTGCCCCGGATTCACGCTCTATTCGCTCTCGGGCCACGTCGCGAACCCCGGCCAGTACGAGGGCCCCATGGGCATCACGCTGCGCCAGCTGCTCGACATGAGCGGCGGCATGCGGCCGGGCCACCGGCTGAAGTTCTGGACACCGGGCGGCTCCTCCAGCCCCATGTTCACCGCCGAACACCTCGACGTGCCGCTGGACTTCGACAGCGTGGGCGCCGCCGGCTCCCTGCTGGGCACCAAGTCGCTGCAGTGCTTCGACGAGACGACGTGCGTGGTGCGCGCGGTCACCCGCTGGACGGAGTTCTACGCGCACGAGTCGTGCGGCAAGTGCACCCCCTGCCGCGAGGGCACGTACTGGCTGGTCCAGTTGCTGCGCGACATCGAGGCCGGCAAGGGCCGCAAGTCCGACCTCGACAAGCTCGCCGACATCTCCGACAACATCAACGGCAAGTCCTTCTGCGCCCTCGGCGACGGCGCCGCGGCGCCCATCCTCTCCTCGCTGCAGCACTTCCGCGCGGAGTACGAGCAGCACATCACGGGCCGGGGCTGCCCCTTCGACCCGTCGAAGTCGACCCTGTGGGCCGACGGCCCGCAGAACTCCCACCTGGAGGTGAACGCGTGACGGTCACGACGTCTGCCCCCTCCGGAGGAGGGGGCGCGGAGCCGCCGCCGGAGGACCTCGTCTCCCTCACGATCGACGGCGCGGCGATCTCCGTCCCCAAGGGGACGCTGGTCATCCGTGCCGCGGAGCTGCTGGGCATCGAGATCCCCCGCTTCTGCGACCACCCGCTGCTCGACCCCGCCGGCGCCTGCCGGCAGTGCATCGTGGAGGTCGAGGGCCAGCGCAAGCCGATGGCCTCCTGCACCATCACGTGCACGGACGGCATGGTCGTCAGGACCCAGCTGACCTCGCCCGTGGCCGAGAAGGCGCAGCGCGGCGTGATGGAGCTGCTGCTGATCAACCACCCGCTGGACTGCCCCGTCTGCGACAAGGGCGGCGAGTGCCCCCTGCAGAACCAGGCGATGACGGCGGGGCAGTCCGACACCCGCTTCGAGGGCCGCAAACGCACCTTCGAGAAGCCGGTGCCGATCTCCTCGCAGGTGCTGCTGGACCGCGAGCGGTGCGTGCTGTGCGCGCGCTGCACCCGCTTCTCCCAGCAGATCGCGGGCGACCCGATGATCGAGCTGCTGGAGCGCGGGGCGCTGCAGCAGGTCGGCACGGGTGAGGGCGCGCCCTTCGAGTCGTACTTCTCCGGCAACACCATCCAGATCTGTCCGGTGGGCGCGCTGACCTCCGCCGCGTACCGCTTCCGTTCGCGCCCCTTCGACCTGGTGTCGTCGCCGTCGGTGTGCGAGCACTGCGCGGGCGGCTGCGCGCTGCGCACGGACCACCGGCGCGGCAAGGTGATGCGCCGCCTCGCCGCCGACGACCCCGAGGTCAACGAGGAGTGGGTGTGCGACAAGGGCCGCTTCGCGTTCCGCTACGCGCAGCGGCCGGAGCGCTTCGCCCACCCGCTCGTGCGCAGCGCCGAGGGCGTGCTCGAACCGGCGAGCTGGCCGGAGGCCCTGGACGCCGCGGGGCGCGGGCTGGCGGCCGCGCGCGGCAGAACGGGCGTCCTGACGGGCGGCCGGCTGACGGTCGAGGACGCGTACGCGTACGCCAAGTTCGCGCGGGTGGCGCTCGACACGCACGACGTCGACTTCCGGACCCGGGTGCACAGCGGTGAGGAGGCGGACTTCCTGGCCGCCCGCGTCGCGGGCCGCGGCCGGGATCTCGACGGGAGCGGGCTGACGTACGCCGCTCTGGAGAAGGCCCCGGCGGTCCTGCTGGTGGGCTTCGAGGCGGAGGAGGAGGCGCCCGGCGTCTTCCTGCGGCTGCGCAAGGCCTGGCGCAAGCACGGGCAGCGCGTCTTCGCGCTCGCTACGCACGCCAGCCGCGGTCTGGAGAAGGCCGGGGGCACGCTGCTGCCCGCCGCGCCCGGCACCGAGACCGAGT
>NZ_JBAMDC010000591.1:0-2934 GCF_036961605.1 Streptomyces sp. KLMMK | reverse complement strand
ATGCGGTCGCGCTCGACCCGGGTGCGGCGCTGCTCGGGCAGCGCCTCGTCGCGGGCGCGGAACTCCGCGACCGCCGCGCCGACCGCGCTCCTCAGAACCTCCTGGCCGGGAAGGCCCTCCACGCGCTGCCAGCCGCCGCGGGGCGGCAGCACCCCGGCCCAGGGCGGGCCGGTGACGGCACCGGGGACGGTGATCTCCAGCTCGCCCGAGGGGGCGGCGGGCGCCGCGTCCAGGGCGTCGGCGAGCTGCCCGGCCGAGACGGTGACGTCCAGCGCCCCGCCGTGGGCCAGCCGGGCCGTGCGGACCGCCAGCACCTCGAAGGAGGGCGGGCGGCCGAAGACGCCGAGCACCCCGCCGGCGGCCTGCAGCCGGACCACGGCGGCCCGGTCGTAGTGGATCAGCCGGGCCAGGAAGGCGACCAGGTCGGCCGTCTCCCCGGCATCGGCGAACCGCAGCCGCTGCCCGGCGGGAGGCTGGAGCCCCGTCATACGGCGACGGCCTCCTTGGGGGACGCGTCACCGCGGCCGCCGCCGGCCTCCTCCTCGTCCCGGAACTCCTCCAGGAACATCCGCTCCTCGGCGGTGATCCGCCGGGGGCGGCCCGCCTCGAAGTCGAAGGGGACGACGACGGTGCTGGCGCGGACGTAGACGTGCTCCTCGTCCTTGACCTCGTAGGCGACGGTCAGGGACGCGGCGCCGAGCCGCGTCACCCACGTCTCCACGGTCACCGGCGCATGCCGGTGCACCAGGGGGCGCAGGTAGTCGATCTCGTGCCGGGCCACGACGGACCCGCCCTGGAACGACGTGCTCCCCTCCCCCGGCGCCAGCCGGAACATGAAGTCGATCCGCGCCTCTTCGAGGTAACGGATGAAGACCGCGTTGTTCACATGGCCGAAGGCGTCCATGTCCGACCAGCGCAGGGGGCAGGAGTAGAGGTGACGCGCCACGATCAGCCCCGGGTGAGCTTCTTGTAGGTGGCGCGGTGCGGACGGGCCGCGTCCGGGCCGAGACGCTCGATCTTGTTCTTCTCGTAGGACTCGAAGTTGCCCTCGAACCAGAACCACTTCGAGTCGCCCTCGTAGGCCAGGATGTGCGTGGCCACCCGGTCCAGGAACCAGCGGTCGTGGGAGACGACCACTGCGGCGCCCGGGAAGTCGAGCAGGGCGTTCTCCAGGGAGGAGAGGGTCTCGACGTCGAGGTCGTTGGTCGGCTCGTCGAGGAGCAGCAGGTTGCCGCCCTGCTTGAGGGTCAGCGCCAGGTTGAGGCGGTTGCGCTCACCGCCGGAGAGCACGCCGGCCGGCTTCTGCTGGTCCGGGCCCTTGAAGCCGAACGCGGAGACGTAGGCGCGCGAGGGCATCTCGACGTGGCCGACGTTGATGTAGTCCAGCTCGTCGGAGACGACGGCCCACAGCGTCTTCTTGGGGTCGATGTTGGCGCGGCTCTGGTCGACGTACGAGATCTTGACGGTCTCGCCGACCTTGATCGAACCGGAGTCCGGGGTCTCCAGGCCCTGGATCATCTTGAACAGCGTGGTCTTGCCGGCGCCGTTCGGGCCGATGACGCCCACGATGCCGTTGCGCGGCAGGGTGAAGGACAGGTCGTCGATGAGGACCTTCTCGCCGAAGGCCTTGGAGAGGTTGTTGACCTCGACGACGATGGAGCCCAGGCGCGGGCCCGGCGGGATCTGGATCTCCTCGAAGTCCAGCTTCCGCATCTTGTCGGCCTCGGCCGCCATCTCCTCGTAACGGGCGAGGCGCGCCTTGGACTTGGCCTGACGGCCCTTGGCGTTGGAGCGGACCCACTCCAGCTCTTCCTTGAGGCGCTTGGCGCGCTTCGCGTCCTTCTGGCCCTCCACCTTCAGGCGGGCCTGCTTGCTCTCCAGGTAGGTGGAGTAGTTGCCCTCGTAGGCGAGCGCGCGGCCGCGGTCGAGCTCCAGGATCCACTCGGCCACGTTGTCGAGGAAGTACCGGTCGTGGGTGATCGCCACGACGGTGCCCGCATACTTGGAGAGGTGCTGCTCCAGCCAGTTCACCGACTCGGCGTCGAGGTGGTTGGTGGGCTCGTCGAGGAGCAGCAGGTCGGGGGCCTCGAGCAGCAGCTTGCAGAGCGCGACGCGGCGCTTCTCGCCACCGGAGAGGTTGACGACCGGCCAGTCGCCGGGCGGGCAGCCCAGGGCGTCCATGGCCTGCTCCAGCTGGGCGTCGAGGTCCCAGGCGTTGGCGTGGTCGAGCTCCTCCTGGAGCTTGCCCATCTCGTCGAGCAGGGCGTCCGAGTAGTCGGTCGCCATGAGCTCGGCGATCTCGTTGAAGCGGTTGAGCTTGCCCTTGATCTCCGCGACGCCGTCCTCGACGTTCTGCAGCACGGTCTTGGACTCGTCCAGCTTCGGCTCCTGCATCAGGATGCCGACGGTGTAGCCGGGCGTGAGGAACGCGTCGCCGTTGGACGGCTGCTCCAGGCCCGCCATGATCTTGAGGACGGTGGACTTACCGGCACCGTTGGGGCCGACCACACCGATCTTCGCACCGGGCAGGAAGCTCAGCGTCACGTCATCGAGGATGACCTTGTCGCCGTGCGCCTTGCGCGTCTTGCGCATGGTGTAGATGTACTCAGCCAAGAGAAACCGTCCGGCAATCGAGAAGGGCCAATGTGCGGCTCCGCCGCGTGAGGGCAGATACACCCATCTTGCCGCACCGGACGCCCGGGGCGGAAACCCGATACGGACGCGGCCCTCTCCCGGGCGAACACCACGGGGCCCGCAGGCCCCGCGGCGCCCCGCCCGCCGCTCACTCCCCGGAGGCCGCCGCCCGCTCGCGGCGCAGGAGGTAGACCGCGCCGCTGCCGGCGACGATCAGCGCTATCGCCATGCCGGCGATCGTGGGCGTCGTGTGGCTGCCGCCGGTCGCGGCCAGGTCCCCGTCGGCCCGGACGGCGGTCG
>NZ_JBAMDC010000590.1:0-2936 GCF_036961605.1 Streptomyces sp. KLMMK | reverse complement strand
GGGGCGTGACCGGCCCTGTCAGTTCCGGTGGGGGCAGGCTCCGGCCGGGAAGGCCCGGCACGGGTCGGCCGCGTCCGTACCGCCGGTGGCGGTCGTGGTCGCCGTGACGGTGACGGTCGTCGTGGTCGTGGTGGCGACGGCGCCTCCGGCGAGGGTGAGCGCGGCCAGGAGCAGCCCGCCGGCGGTGCGGAGGCGGGCGAGGGGAGAGGAGCGGGGTTCCATGGGAGTGTCCTTCCGGGGTCGTTGAGGGGCGATGGGGGCGGGGTGGCGCGGGTGGGGAGACGGGGACGGGGGCGGGGACGGGGGCGGGTGGGGGCGCGGGTCAGAACCGGGAGGCGAAGCCCTGGATGACCTTGGTCCGGTCCTTCAGCACCGGGCCGGCGCCGGTCCACTCGTAGCGCTGCCGGGCGATGCTGTCGTTGTGGTAGCCGGTGTTGCCCTCGACGGTCGTGACCCGGGTGCCGGAGACGCCGACCACGACGGCGACGTGCCCCGCGTGGTTCCGGCCGGCCCACATGAGGACGTCGCCGGGCTGCGGCGGCCGGTCGGCCGCGTACGGGTGCCACCGGTCGCCGGTGCCGCTGCGCCAGGCCCGGCTGTTGCCGGGGTCGGCGGGCACGCCGCGGTTCGCCCACATCCGGGCGGCGAAGAAGCCGCACCACGGACGCTGGTTCGGGTTCCCGGCGAAGCCGTTGTACTCGTTCAGGTTGGCGTTGCTGTTGCCCTTGCCGAGGTAGTTGGTGTCCCGGTCGGGGTGGCCCGGCCGGGACAGGTGCACGGGCCCGCCGCGCGTGAGGCGGAAGCGTTTGGGGGTGGTCAGGGCGCTGAGGGCGCGCTCGACGATCTTCTGCCGCTCGGCCGTCACGGCGCCGTCCGGCTCCGGTGTGGCCCAGGCGGCCGGGGCCATGGTGACGGCGGTGGGTGCGCCCTCGGCGAGGGCGGCCGTGGCGCCGGTGAGGGTGAGGGCCAGGAGGACGACGGCGGTGGGAAGGACGAGGCTGCGGTTGCGGAGGCGACGGCTGTTCACGGGGGCTCCTTGTCTCGGCTGAGGCCGTATCACCGGGGGGTGGTTTCACCCCTGTTGTCCCGGTACTTCGAGTCTCGGAGCGGGGCAGCGGTGCGGAACAGGGGTTTCCTGTTGCCTCGGCGGACAAGGCGGCGGGCAACCGCGTCCCACCGGCCGTGATGCGCATGTGGGTGAAGTGCCGCCGGTGGAAGGGAGGGCGGACGCCCGGGAACGACCGGAGACCGGGAACGACCGGAGACCGGGAGCGGCCGGGTATCAGGAGCGGCCGGCGATCAGGGGCAGCCCGGCGCGTAGGGCACGTCCGGCAGCAGGCGCTGCCACAGCGGCCGGTCCGTGGCGCTGCCCAGCGCCCTGCAGGTGCGGGCGAGGACCTCCGGCACGTCCAGGTTCCACCAGCGCACCGTCCCGTCCTCCGCCACCGACACCACCGGGCCGTCGTCGCCGAGGAAGGCCGCGGCCCGGACCCGGCCGGTGTGGCCGGTCAGGGTCAGCAGCAGGCGGCCGTCGCGCGGGTCCCAGATCCGTACGGTGTTGTCGCGGCCGGTGGTCACCAGCCGGGTGCCGGCGGGGTTAAAGGCCGCCGACGTGACGGGGCCGGTGTGCCCGGCCAGGGTGCGCAGGCTCGTGCGGCCCTCGGGGTCCCAGAGCTTGACGGTGTGGTCGCGGCTCGCCGTGGCGAGGACGCCGTCGCGGCTGAGGGCCAGGCCGAAGACGGTGTCCTCGTGTTCGGTCAGGCTGCGCAGCGCCCGGCCGTCGGAGTAGCGCCAGATGCGGACGGTGTTGTCGAGGCTGCCGGTGGCGAGGGTGTCCCGGCCGAGGAAGAGCACGCGGTAGACGCCGTCGTCGTGGCCCGGCAGCGTCCGCTCCGCCAGGGCGGCGTCCCCCGCGAGCCGCCACAGCTTCGCGCTGTGGTCCTCGGAGGCGGTGGCGAGCGCTCCGGCGTCGCCGGGGCGGAAAGCGAGCGAGGTGAGTGCCCGGCCGTGCGCCCGCCAGCGGTGGAGCGGGCGGCCGGGGTCCGCGGTGCGCCACACGGTGGCGGTGCCGTGTTCGTCGCCCGTGGCGACCAGCGACCCGTCGTGGCTGAACGCCACCGCGCGCACCGGGTCCTTCCCGGCCCGCACCGTGCGCAGGCCGCGGTCGGCGGTGCGCAGCAGGCGCAGCGTGCCGTCCCGCCCCGCGACGGCGAGGAGGGAGCGGTCGGGGCTGAGGGCCCCGTCCTGCCAGGCCGAGCCCGGCAGCGGGGTGGTGACGGCGGCCTGCGGGGTCCACAGGCGCACCGAGCCGTCCTCCCCGGACGTCGCGAGGGTGCGGCCGTCGGGGGAGTAGGCGATGGCGTAGACGGGGCCGATGTGGCTGGCGAGTTGTGCGATGCGGCGGTGCTCGGCGAGGTCCCAGATGCCGGCGGTGTCGTCCTGGCTGGCCGCGGCGAGCCGGGTGCCGTCGGGGGAGAAGGCCACGCCGAAGACGGAGTCGGAAGGCCCTTCGAGGGCGGCCTCGCGCTCGCCGGTGCGGGTGTCCCACAGGCCGATGCGGTTGAGCCACTCCCCGGTGGCCAGGCGGCGGCCGTCCGGCGAGAAGGCGAGGGCCCGGACGCGGCCGAAGTCCCGGCTGCCGACGACCCTCGACCGCCCGCTGTCCACGTCGAGGAGCCACACCCGCCCGTCGAAGCCGGCGGCTGCGACCTGTGCACCGTCCGGGCTGACGGCGGCCGCGTACAGCCACCCCAGCCCGGCGTCCCGGACCTCGGTGCGGGCCGGGCCGCCGCCCAGGCGGGTCAGGCGTACCGTGCCGTCCTCGCCTGCCGTCACCAGCAGGTCCCCGCGGTCCGACAGGGCCGCTCCCCGGACGGGCCCGCGGTGCCTGCTCTGCGGCGGCAGCGCCACGGTGCGGCCGCCCGTGCCCTCCCGCA
>NZ_JBAMDC010000059.1:0-26423 GCF_036961605.1 Streptomyces sp. KLMMK | reverse complement strand
CGTCGCCGCGTTCGGCGCCGTCCGGCGCCGTCCGGGCGGACGGGCCGCTGGTCGGCGGGTGGGCCGGGATCGGGGAGAATGGCCGGTATGGATAACGCCTCGTCCCCCTCCCGGGCCCCCCACCGCGCGGGCTTCGCGTGCTTCGTCGGCCGCCCCAACGCGGGCAAGTCGACCCTGACCAACGCGCTGGTGGGGACGAAGGTCGCGATCACCTCCAACCGTCCGCAGACCACGCGCCACACCGTGCGCGGCATCGTGCACCGGCCCGACGCCCAGCTGGTGCTCGTCGACACCCCTGGTCTGCACAAGCCGCGCACGCTCCTGGGCGAGCGGCTCAACGACGTGGTCCGCACCACCTGGGCCGAGGTCGACGTCATCGGCTTCTGCCTGCCCGCCGACCAGAAGCTCGGCCCCGGCGACCGCTTCATCGCGAGCGAGCTGGCCGGGATCAAGAAGACCCCGAAGATCGCCATCGTCACCAAGACGGACCTGGTGGACTCCAAGGCGCTTGCCGAGCAGCTGATCGCCATCCAGCAGCTGGGCGAGGAGCTGGGCATCCAGTGGGCGGAGATCGTCCCGGTCTCCGCGGTGGGCGACAAGCAGGTGTCGCTGCTGGCGGACCTGATCGCGCCGATGCTGCCGGAGAGCCCGCCGCTCTACCCCGAGGGCGACCTCACCGACGAGCCCGAGCAGGTCATGGTGGCCGAGCTGATCCGCGAGGCCGCGCTGGAGGGCGTCCGCGACGAGCTGCCGCACTCCATCGCCGTCGTCGTCGAGGAGATGCTGCCGCGGGAGGACCGGCCGGCGAACAAGCCGCTGCTGGACATCCACGCCAACGTCTACATCGAGCGCCCCAGCCAGAAGGGCATCATCATCGGCCCGAAGGGGGCGCGCCTCAAGGAGGTGGGCATGAAGTCCCGCAAGCACATCGAGGCGCTGCTCGGTACCCCGGTCTACCTGGACCTGCACGTGAAGGTCGCCAAGGACTGGCAGCGCGACCCGAAGCAGCTGCGGAAGCTGGGGTTCTAGGCCCCGGGCCGCAGGCCCGTCCGGCTCCGCCGGACAGGCGCTACGCGCCTTCCCGCAGTACCAGCCTGATCAGCTCACGCTGATCATGGCTGACATGAGGGTCCGCACAGTGCACCGTGCGGCCGTCCACGTCGATCTCGTAGTGGAAGCCGTCCGGCACCCCCCGCACGCCCGCCGCCTCGGCGGGCGACGCGGCGAGCGCGCGGTGGGCCAGGGCCTGCACATGGGTGGCGTCGGGCCGGCCGGAGGTGTCCAGCTCGGCCCGCCGCTCGATGCCGGCGAACCCGCCGGTCCGGGTGATGACGATCCGCATGGCGCCATTCTCGCCCCGGCGGGCGGTCTCTACGAGGTGGGGACGCCCACCTCCTCCCACGCCTTGAGGACGGCCTGGACCTCGTCGCCGTCGCCGTAGAGCGTGCGGGCGGTGGCCACGGTCAGCCGGGAGAAGTCCGCGAACTGGGCGTCCTCCTTGAGCTTCCCGCTGGTCAGCGTCGCGTACCAGACCTTGCCCGCGCGCTCCCAGGCGTTGCCGCCGAGCCGGGTGGCCACCAGGTAGAAGGCCCGGTTGGGGATGCCGGAATTGATGTGCACCCCGCCCTGGTCGCGGGAGGTGCGGACGAAGTCGTCCATGTGGCCGGGCTGCGGGTCCTTGCCGAGGACGTCGTCCTCGTAGGCCGTGCCCGGCTCCTTCATGGAGCGCAGGGCCACCCCGCGGTCCACGCCCGGGCCCAGCAGCCCCTGGCCGATCAGCCAGTCGGCCTGGTCGGCGGACTGCCCCAGGGCGTACTGCTTGATCAGCGAGCCGAAGACGTCCGAGACGGACTCGTTCAGCGCCCCGGACTGGCCGTAGTACTCCAGGTTCGCCGTGTACTGGGTGACACCGTGGGTGAGCTCGTGGCCGATGACGTCCACGGGGATGGTGAAGTCCAGGAAGACGTCGCCGTCGCCGTCACCGAAGACCATCTGGTTGCCGTCCCAGAAGGCGTTGTTGTAGCCCTCGCCGTAGTGGACGGTGGCGTCCAGCGGCAGGCCCGCGTCGTCGATGGAGCGGCGGCCGTACGCCTTGAGGTACAGCTCGAAGGTGGCGCCGAGCCCGGCGTACGCGCGGTTGACCGTGGCGTCCTTCGACGCCGGGTCGCCCTCGCCGCGCACCTTTTTGCCCGGCTGTACCGCCCGGTGCTGGGCGTCGTAGATCGTCCGCTTCGGACTGTCGGAAGGGGTGCCCGCAAGGGCGGCGAGGCCGCGCAGGGCGGTGACCCGGCGCCGGGTGCGCTGCGCCGAGTCGTGCTCCAGGGTGCGCTGCGCGAGATCGGCGCGCGCGGAGTCCTCGGACCGGGCGAGCTTGTCGAGCACGTGCGGCGGGACGATGGTGCAGAAAACGCTCTTCACGTTGTCACTCATGGCCCGAATCTGACAGTGGCCCCCGGCCTTGTCAGGCCCCGGTGCGCCGATTAACACAATCGAGTGGCACCGTTCCGCGTTCCGCCCGTGTCCCGCATGCTGGAACGCCCGTACCGCATCCCGTCCGGCTCGGCTACCGTGCTGTGCATCATGCGTTTCGGGCTGCTTCTTCTTAGCTGCCGCGGCGAGGGTCTGTAGTCGATCGGCCGACCCCCTCCCCGCGGTGTGAGGCGTTGCGGTCACCCGTGGTGACCTGCCCGTCGGCCTCCCCCGAGCTCGCCGCCGAGCCGGGGGAACCCCACCTCAGGACTTACGAGGAGCCCCGCAGATGCCCGAGACCTCCGCTTCCGTCGGCCGTCCCACCCCCCTCACCGCGGCGACCGTGACCCAGCGCCCCTCCGGGATGCCGGTGCACAAGTACCGCCCCTACGAGGCCGTGGACATCCCGGACCGCACCTGGCCCGGCAAGCGGATCACCGCGGCTCCCCGCTGGCTGTCGACCGACCTGCGCGACGGCAACCAGGCGCTGATCGACCCGATGTCCCCGGCCCGCAAGCGCGAGATGTTCGACCTGCTGGTCCGCATGGGCTACAAGGAGATCGAGGTCGGCTTCCCGTCCTCCGGCGCCACCGACTTCGACTTCGTCCGCTCGATCATCGAGGAGGACGCGATCCCGGAGGACGTGACGATCTCCGTCCTCACCCAGGCGCGCGAGGAGCTGATCGAGCGCACGGTGGAGTCCCTGCGGGGGGCCCGCCGCGCCACCGTCCACCTGTACAACGCCACCGCGCCGGTCTTCCGGCGGGTCGTCTTCCGCGGCTCGCGCGAGCAGGTCAAGCAGATCGCGGTCGACGGCACCCGGCTGGTCGTGGAGTACGGGGAGAAGATCCTCGGCGACGAGACGGTCTTCGGCTTCCAGTACAGCCCGGAGATCTTCACCGATACCGAGCTGGACTTCGCGCTGGAGGTCTGCGAGGGCGTCATGGACGTCTGGCAGCCCGAGGCCGGCCGCGAGATCATCCTGAATCTGCCGGCCACCGTCGAGCGCTCCACGCCCTCCACCCACGCCGACCGCTTCGAGTGGATGTCGCGGCACCTGTCGCGCCGCGAGCACATCTGCCTGTCCGTGCACCCGCACAACGACCGGGGCACCGCCGTCGCCGCCGCCGAGCTGGCGGTCATGGCCGGGGCCGACCGGGTCGAGGGCTGCCTGTTCGGCCAGGGCGAGCGCACCGGCAACGTCGACCTGGTCACCCTGGGCATGAACCTGTTCTCCCAGGGCGTCGACCCGATGATCGACTTCTCGCAGATCGACGAGGTGCGGCGGACCGCCGAGTACTGCAACCAGATGGAGGTCCACCCGCGCCACCCCTACGCGGGCGACCTGGTCTACACCGCCTTCTCCGGCTCCCACCAGGACGCCATCAAGAAGGGCTTCGAGGCGATGGCCGGCACCGCCGCCGCCGAGGGCAAGAGCGTGGACGACATCGAGTGGGCCGTCCCCTACCTGCCGATCGACCCCAAGGACGTCGGCCGCTCCTACGAGGCCGTCATCCGCGTGAACTCGCAGTCCGGCAAGGGCGGCATCGCGTACGTCCTGAAGAACGACCACAAGCTGGACCTGCCGCGCCGGATGCAGATCGAGTTCTCGAAGATCATCCAGGGCAAGACCGACGCCGAGGGCGGCGAGGTCACCCCCGCCGAGATCTGGTCGGTCTTCCAGGACGAGTACCTGCCCACCGAGGGCAACCCCTGGGGCCGGATCGCGCTGCGCACCACGCAGACCTCCACCACGAGCGAGGGCAGCGACGCGCTGACCGTCGAGGCGGTCGTGGACGGCTCCGACACGGTGCTGACGGGTACCGGCAACGGTCCGATCTCGGCCTTCGTGGACGCGCTGGCCACCACCGGCGTCGACGCCCGGGTCCTGGACTACAGCGAGCACACCATGAGCGAGGGCGCCACCGCCCGCGCCGCCTCGTACATCGAGTGCGTGATCGACGGCCGGGTGCTGTGGGGCATCGGCATCGACCCGAACACCACGCGCGCCTCGATCAAGGCCGTCGTCTCGGCGGTCAACCGGGCCTACCGGGCCTGAGGCGGGGCGGCCGCCGGGCCGCTGCCGGTCCGCCGTCAAGGGGACGACGGGTAATCCACCGTATCCGGTGGCCCCGTGGCGGGTTCCCCCGTATGACGCCCGCACTCTGCGCACGGGGTACTGACGTCGCATCATCGATGTGGCTAACATCACGTCAACGCGGCGACGAGGCCGTGGCGTTATGGAGGTGTGCGCCGTGATGCACGCGCAGGGCCGACCCGGCCGGGACCGGTGTGTGGTGGGCGTACGCACCGTATGGCGCACGGTCGGCGACGGCGAGTTCTACTGTCCCGGCTGCGGCGGCGACCGCAATTACCGCCGCCGCACCGGGCGCCGCCGCCTCGTGGCCTTCGGCCTGCCGCTGCTGCCGCGCGGCCCCGTCGGGCCGGTCGTGGAGTGCTCCGCGTGCCGTGCCCGCTACGGCACGGACGTCCTCGACCACCCCACCACCACACGCTTCTCCGCGATGCTGCGCGACGCCGTGCACACCGTCGCGCTCGCCGTCCTCGCAGCGGGCGGTACCGAGGCCCGTACGGTCCGCAGAGCGGCCGTCGGCGCGGTCCGGGCCGCGGGGTTCACGGACTGCAGCGAGGAGCAGCTGATCACCCTGATCGAGGCCCTCGCCGCCGACACGGGGCGGCTGCCCGGCGCCTACGGCACCGACCTGGGCACCCCGTCCCCCTACGCCGGGCGGGACGGCTTCGACCCCCGGGGCACGGCCCTCGCCATCGAGCTCCACGAGGCGCTGGAGCCCCTCGCCCCCCACCTCGCCCCCGCCGGCCGCGAATCGATCCTGCTGCAGGGCGCCCGCATCGCCCTCGCCGACGGCCCCTACCGGCCCGCCGAGCGCGAGGTGCTCGCCACGGTCGGCCGGGCGCTCATGCTCTGCCCGGAGGACACGGACCGGCTGCTGGCCGCGGCGCGGACGCCGTCGTAGGGCCCCCGCCGCTCAGGAGCCGTACCCGGACAGCTGGACGGGCTCCTGAGTGCCCGCCCCGCCCGGGGCCGGCTCCTGCAGGGCGCCCAGGACCCACGGCGCGTGCTTGCGCTGCACGCCGATGAGCACCTCCCCGTCGCCGTCGCGGCAGACCACGACCACCTGGCGGAGCGCCTTCCGCCGGCCCCCCGCCTCCGCGGTGACGCGCGCCGGGTCCGACCGGTGCGGCACGCGGACGCCCTCCACGACCAGCGTGCGCGGCAGCGCCCTGCGGAGCGTGCGGCCCGCCGGATCGGGGGTCACCGCGAGCAGGCCGGGACCCGCCACCAGGTACGGGCCGATGAGCTCGGCGCCGTACGGGGTGTCCGCCGCGACCCCGCCCTCGAAGCGCTTCTCCTTGCCGGGGACGGCCGGGGCGAGCCCGCTCTCCGCCGGCCGCCGCCGCACCCGCACCCGCCACGAGGCGCCGAGGACGACCGGCACCGCCCCCGCGCCGGTCAGCGTCAGGGCCGTCGGCACCGTGTCCGTGACCAGGGCCGCGACGAACGCGACGACGGCGATCAGGATCCCCGCGCACGCGGGCACGGTGGTCTGCCAGGTGTACCGCTCGGGGGCGCGGGCGGAGTGCCGGACCATCCAGTAGGCGATCCCGGCGAACGTCGCGCCCAGGACGAGCAGCCCGAGGCCGCAGGCGAACGGCAGGCGGTAGGCGTCCTTTGGCTGGTCGGCCGTCAGCTGCACGGTGCCGCGGAAGTCGACGAAGCGGATCTTGCCGCGCCAGTAGGTGGCGCGCACCTTGTCGCCGGGCTTGACCTCGGCGAAGACCGAGAGCGGCCCGTTCATGTCCGCGTGGTGGGTGGAGCCGTCGCGCCCCGTGAACGTGAGCCAGTAGTGGGTCGTCTTGCCCTGCGGAGCGGTCTCGGTGTGCTTCACCGCGCCCTCGACCACCTTGCGGCACTCCAGGGCCGGCTCGTCGCCCACGCACGCGGGAGCCGTGGCGAAGGCCCGGCTGTCGGCGCGCCTGTCCGGCACGGTGACGAACAGCAGGAACAGCGCGGCGAGCACGCACAGAAGGGCCGCGGCCGCGGTGGAACGGACGGGGTGGCGCCTGCGGCGCCGGCGGCGGATGGGGGTCACCGGGTACTCACTGGGGGGAGGAAGATCGACATGGGGGTCACATTGTGCCTCCGGAGGCGGGGACGTTCAGCCTTCGTCGGTACGGGACAATAACTGCATGAGCCTCTTCCGCGACGACGGCGTCGTCCTCAGGACCCAGAAGCTCGGTGAGGCCGACCGCATCATGCTGTTTCCTCCCGGGGGGCAACCCCCGGACCCCCGGCCGGACACCCGAGGGGGTGCGCGTTGAGTCTCTTCCGCGACGACGGCGTCGTCCTGCGCACCCAGAAGCTCGGTGAGGCCGATCGGATCATCACTCTCCTCACGCGCGGCCACGGCCGCGTGCGCGCCGTCGCGCGCGGGGTGCGGCGGACCAAGTCGAAGTTCGGGGCGCGCCTGGAGCCGTTCTCGCACGTCGATGTGCAGTTCTTCGCGCGGGGGAGCGAGCTCGTCGGGCGGAGCCTGCCGCTGTGCACGCAGAGCGAGACCATCGCCGCGTACGGCGGCCCCATCGTCGCCGACTACGCGCGCTACACCGCCGGCACCGCCATGCTGGAGACCGCCGAGCGGTTCACCGACCACGAGGGCGAACCCGCCGTGCAGCAGTACCTGCTGCTCGTCGGCGGCCTGCGCACGCTCGCCGCGGGCGAGCACGCCCCGGGCCTGATCCTGGACGCCTTCCTGCTGCGCTCCCTGGCCGTCAACGGCTACGCGCCCAGCTTCGAGGCCTGCGCCCGGTGCGGAATGCCGGGTCCGAACCGTTTCTTCTCGGTGGCCGCCGGCGGCGTGGTCTGCGGGGAGTGCCGGGTGCCCGGAAGCGTCGTACCCTCCTCGGAGGCGATCGGGCTGCTCGGCGCGCTGCTGACGGGCGACTGGGCGACGGCGGACGCCTGCGAGCCGCGCCACGTCAGGGAGGGCAGCGGCCTGGTCGCGGCGTATCTGCACTGGCACCTGGAGCGCGGCCTCCGTTCGCTCCGGTATGTCGAGAAATAGGGAAACAGGGACCAAGGAGTAGTGGCACGCATGGCACGACGCGGGATTCTGGGCCGTTCCCGACGCGAGTACCGCACACCCGAGCCGCACCCGTCCGGGGCGCGGCCGCCGAAGATCCCCGGCGAGCTGGTCCCCGAGCACGTCGCGATCGTCATGGACGGCAACGGCCGCTGGGCCAAGGACCGCGGCCTGCCGCGCACCGAGGGCCACAAGGTCGGCGCCGAGCGCGTGCTGGACGTGCTGCAGGGCGCGATCGAGATGGGCGTCGGCAGCATCTCCCTGTACGCCTTCTCCACCGAGAACTGGAGGCGTTCGCCGGACGAGGTGCGCTTCCTGATGAACTTCAACCGCGACTTCATCCGCAAGACCCGCGACCAGCTCGACGAGCTCGGTATCCGGGTGCGCTGGGTGGGCCGCATGCCCAAGCTGTGGCGGTCGGTGGCCAAGGAGCTCCAGATCGCTCAGGAGCAGACCAAGGACAACGACAAGCTCACGCTGTACTTCTGCATGAACTACGGCGGGCGCGCGGAGATCGCGGACGCGGCGCAGGCGCTGGCCGCCGATGTGAAGGCGGGCCGGCTCGACCCGTCGAAGGTCAGCGAGAAGACCTTCGCGAAGTACCTCTACTACCCGGACATGCCCGACGTGGACCTGTTCCTGCGCCCCTCGGGCGAGCAGCGCACGTCCAACTACCTGATCTGGCAGAGCGCTTACGCCGAGATGGTCTTCCAGGACGTGCTCTGGCCGGACTTCGACCGCCGCGACCTGTGGCGGGCGTGCCTGGAGTACGCGTCGCGGGACCGCCGGTTCGGCGGGGCGATCCCCAACGAGCAGCAGCAGGCGGAGGAGCAGGGCACCGCGTGAGCTGAGCGCGCGCGGATACGCAAGAGGGCCCCGGCATCGCCCGGGGCCCTCGGTGCACGCGGCCGGTGTCAGCGCTTCGCGGCGCACTCCCCGCACGTGCCGAAGATCTCGATGGTGTGCGCGACGTCCACGAAGCCGTGCTCCTCGGCGATGGAGTCCGCCCACTTCTCGACGGCGGGGCCCTCCACCTCGACGGCCTTGCCGCACAGCCGGCACACCAGGTGGTGGTGGTGCCCGCTGGAGCAGCGGCGGTAGACCGCCTCGCCCTCGCTGGTGCGCAGCACGTCGACCTCGCCCGCGTCGGCGAGGGACTGCAGCGTGCGGTAGACGGTGGTCAGGCCGACCGACGCGCCGCGGTGCCTGAGCATGTCATGGAGTTCTTGCGCGCTACGGAACTCGTCCACCTCATCGAGCGCGGCCGCCACCGCTGCCCGCTGCTTGGTGGACCGGCCGCGTACGGGGGGACCCGCGGTCGCCACAGTTGCCTCCTCCAGCTCGCCTGAACACCCATCCGCACATGTCGCACGGCAATTGTGCCAGTCCGCGCGGGCGGGTGGGCAAGCCCGGACGGGCGTCAGACCTTGACGTCGTCCCCGGCCGTGCGCGCGCCCGGCACGTCCAGGGTGCATTCCTCGGCCGCCGCGGCCTTCCCCGCGCGCCGCTTCGCCAGGGGTGCGGCGAGCGCGGTGAGGACGACGAACAGGCCGATGGCGAAGAGCACGATGGTCGCGCCGGAGGGCACGTCGGCGTAGTAGGACGTGGCGGTGCCGGAGAGGGTCACCGTGACGCCGATGCCCACCGCGAGGGCGAAGGTCGCCTTGAAACTGCGGGCGATCTGCTGCGAGGCGGCGACCGGGATCACCATCAGGGCGCTGACGAGCAGCAGGCCGACGACGCGCATGGCGACGGTGACGGTGACGGCGGCGGTGACGGCGACGAGCAGGTTCAGCAGCCGCACCGGCAGCCCGGTGACGCGCGCGAACTCCTCGTCCTGGCAGATGGCGAAGAGCTGACGGCGCAGCCCGACCGTGGTGAGGATCACAAAGGCGGCCAGGATGCAGATCGCGACGATGTCCTCCTCCGAGACCGTGGCGATCGAGCCGAAGAGGTAGCTGCTCAGGTTGGCGCTGGAGCCGTTGTCGGAGAGGTTCATCAGCATCACGCCGCCGGCCATGCCGCCGTAGAAGAGCATCGCGAGGGCGATGTCGCCGCGCGTCCGCCCGTACCAGCGGATCAGCTCCATGACGACGGCGCCCGCGATGCACACGGCCGTGGCCGTCCACACGGGGCTCGCGTTCATCAGGAAACCGAGGCCGACGCCGGTGAGGGCGACGTGCCCGAGGCCGTCGCCCATGAGGGCCTGGCGGCGCTGGACGAGGTAGGTGCCGATGGCGGGCGCGGTGACGCCCACGAGGAGCGCCGCGAGCAGGGCCCGCTGCATGAAGGCGAGGTCGAGGATGTCCATCAGGTCAGCAGCCCTGTCCGAATCGGTTCCGCAGCCGGGCCGGCGTGCGGGTGTACGTGGTCGTGGCCGGGCAGCGCGTGCTGGCCGACGGCCTCCGGCGGCGGGCCGTCGTGGACGACGCAGCCGTCGCGCAGCACGACCGCCCGGTCGATGAGCGGCTCCAGGGGGCCGAGCTCGTGCAGCACCAGCAGGACGGTGGCCCCGCGGGCGACCTGGGCGCGCAGTGCGTCGGCGAGGACCTCCTGGCTCGCGAGGTCGACGCCCGCCATCGGCTCGTCCATGATCAGCAGCTCGGGTTCGCCGGCCAGGGCGCGCGCGATGAGGACCCGCTGGTGCTGGCCGCCGGAGAGGGCGTCGACGGAGTCCCCGAGCCGGTCGTCCATGCCGACGAGCTCCAGGGCGCGTATGACCGCCTCCTTGTCGGCCTTGCGCATCATCCCGAACCGGGTGCGGGCCAGCCGCCCGGAGGAGACGACCTCGCGCACGGTCGCGGGGACCCCGCCGGCGGCGGTGGTGCGCTGCGGCACGTAGCCGACGCGGGCCCAGTCGCGGAAGCGCCGCCGGGGCATGCCGAAGAGCTCCAGCTCGCCGCCGGTGAGCGGCACCTGGCCGACGATGCTGCGCACAGCCGTGGACTTGCCCGAGCCGTTGGCGCCGAGCAGGGCGACGACCTCGCCGGGCCGTACGGTCAGGTCCACGCCGCGCAGCACCGGGCGGCCGCCCAGGCTCGCGGTGGCGCCCCGCAGGGATATGACGGGCTGCTCCATGGCTGCTGTCTCCTTCGGGTTGCTCACTTGGTGCCGAGCGCCTTCTGCAGGGCGGCCAGGTTGGCCTCCATGACCTCGACGTAGTCGTGGCCCCTGGACTTGTCCGTGATGCCCTCCAGCGGGTCCAGCACGTCGGTCTTCAGCTTCAGGTCCTTGGCCAGCGTCTTCGCGGTGGCCGGGCTGGCGAGGGTCTCGAAGAAGATCGTCGAGACGTTGTGCTCCCCGGCGAGCTTGTGCAGGTCCTTGATGCGGGCGGCGCTGGGCTCGGACTCGGGGTCGAGGCCGCTGATGGCCTCCTCGGTCAGGCCGTAGCGCTCGGCGAGGTAGCCGAAGGCCGCGTGGGTGGTGATGAAGGTGTCCGAGGCGCGGTTCTTCAGCCCGTCCTTGAACTTGGCGTCCAGGGCGCCGAGCTTCTTCACCAGGGCGCCGGCGTTCTTCTCGTAGTCGCCCTTGTGCTCGGGGTCGGCCTCGGCGAGGGTCTTGGCGACGCCCTTGGCGGCCTCGGCGTACTTCACCGGGTCGAGCCAGATGTGGGGGTCGGCGCCGCCGCCGTGGTCGTGGCCCTCGTGGCCGTGCTCGTCGTGGCCCTCGTCCGCGTGCTCGTCGTGGCCGTGCTCGTCGTGCCCGTGCTCGTCGTGGTGCTTGCCGTCGACCTCGTCGCCGTGCTTCTCCAGGGCGGTGAGGGAGGCCACGTCCACGGCGTGCTTGTTCTTCGACTGCTTGATCGCCTCGTCCACGGCGGGCTGGACGCCCTTGAGGTAGACGATCGCGCCGGCCTCGCCCAGGGAGCCGATCTGCTTGGGCTTGAGCTCCAGGTCGTGCGGTTCGACGCCGGGCTTGGTCAGGTTGGTGACGCTGACGTGCTCGCCGCCGATCTGCTCGGCGAGGTACTGCATGGGGTAGAACGACGCCACGACGGACAGCTTGCCGTCCTTCGCCTTGCCGGCCGTGTCCGAGGAGCAGGCCGAAAGGCTCAGCAGCCCCAGAACGGCGGCTGCGGCGACGGCTGCGGTGGGTATTCGGGTGGTATGGGCGGGGCGGAGACGGCTGACGTTCATGACAGTCATTTTCAACAAAAATGGAAACGATTGTCAACAAGGTGATCCGGCCGAGGGCGCGGAGGGGCATGGTCAAGCCAAGGCCAGAGCCGATTTGATTAGGAGGGTGGCAGCGCCGGTAACCTGAGTCATTCGCTGTTCGTCGTCGCAATGAAGAGAGCACCGTGGCCGCCGACAAGATCGACACCATCGTCAGCCTGAGCAAGCGCCGTGGCTTCGTCTATCCGTGCAGTGAGATCTATGGCGGACAGCGTGCCGCCTGGGATTACGGTCCGCTGGGCGTGGAGCTCAAGGAGAACATCAAGCGCCAGTGGTGGCGCTCCATGGTCACCTCGCGCGACGACGTCGTCGGTCTCGACTCGTCGGTGATCCTGGCCCGTGAGGTCTGGGAGGCGTCCGGCCACGTCGCGACCTTCACCGACCCGCTGACCGAGTGCACCTCCTGCCACAAGCGCTACCGCGCCGACCACCTGGAGGAGGCGTACGAGGCCAAGCACGGCAAGCTGCCCGAGAACGGCCTCGCCGACCTCAACTGCGCGCACTGCGGCACCAAGGGCGCCTTCACCGAGCCCAAGCTGTTCTCCGGTCTGCTGTCCACCCACCTGGGCCCGACCCAGGACTCCGGTTCGGTCAGCTACCTGCGCCCCGAGACCGCGCAGGGCATCTTCACCAACTTCGCCCAGGTCCAGCAGACCTCGCGGAAGAAGCCGCCGTTCGGTATCGCCCAGACCGGCAAGTCCTTCCGCAACGAGATCACGCCGGGCAACTTCATCTTCCGCACCCGCGAGTTCGAGCAGATGGAGATGGAGTTCTTCGTCAAGCCGGGCGAGGACGAGACCTGGCACGAGTACTGGATGGAGCAGCGCTGGAGCTGGTACACCGGCCTCGGCATGCGCGAGGAGAACATGCGGTGGTACGAGCACGCCGCGGAGAAGCTCTCCCACTACTCCAAGCGCACCACTGACATCGAGTACCGCTTCAACTTCGGCGGCACCGAGTTCTCCGAGCTGGAAGGCATCGCCAACCGCACGGACTACGACCTGAAGGCCCACTCCCAGGCCTCCGGCCAGGACCTGACCTTCTTCGACCAGGAAGCCGGCGAGCGCTGGTTCCCGTACGTCATCGAGCCGGCGGCCGGCCTGAACCGCGCCATGCTCGCCTTCATGCTCGACGCGTACAACGAGGACGAGGCCCCCAACGCCAAGGGCGTCATGGAGAAGCGCGTCGTGATGCGCCTCGACCCGCGCCTGGCCCCGGTCAAGGTCGCCGTCCTCCCGCTGTCCCGCAACCCGCAGCTGTCCCCGAAGGCCAAGGGCCTGGCCACGGACCTGCGCAAGAACTGGAACATCGAGTTCGACGACGCGGGCGCCATCGGCCGCCGCTACCGCCGCCAGGACGAGATCGGCACGCCGTTCTGCGTCACGGTCGACTTCGACACGCTCGAGGACAACGCCGTGACCGTCCGCGAGCGCGACACGATGAAGCAGGAGCGCGTCTCCCTCGACCAGATCGAGGGCTACCTGGGCTCGCGTCTGCTGGGCTGCTGACGTCTTTTTCGCAACGGCCGGAGGCCCCGTTCCCCGCTCGGCGGGGACCGGGGCCTCCGGCCTTTCCGCGTTCCCTCCCCGGGCATCCGCCCGAGGGTGGCACCAGTTGCACCACCGAGCCGGACGCCAGCACCATCGCCCGCCCCTGACCTGCGCACTTACCGTGTGACCATGCGAATCCCCACCCCTGTCCGCCGCCCCTTCGACGGGGCCGGCCGCGCCGCCGTCTTCCTCGCCGTCGGCGGGCTCGTCCAGTTCGGGGCGCTCGCCGTGCTGGCGGTGCCGTGGCTGGACGGCGGGCCGACGAAGGCGTCGAGCTGCCTGCTCGCCCTCGCGGTGATGACGGCGGTCCTCGGGGCCGCCTGCCCCGTGCTGACACGGGCGCAGCGGGCGCGGTTCCGGGCGTGGCTCGGGGTGGAGATACCGGTCGCGGGGCGGTCCTGGTCGTGGCGGCAGCTGGGCTACCACCTGGTGGCGGGGCCGCTGATCGCGCTCGGCGGCGCGCTGACGCTGCTGCTGGGGGCGGCGGCCGCGGTGGCCGCCACGGTCTACATCTGGGTCTGGGCCCTGCCGCCCGGAACGCGGCTGGCGCAGGTGGGTTACGCCGTACAGGCCGCCTACCTCACCGCCGCCGGACTCGCCGGGATCTACGGCGCGGCCTGGCTCTCCGGCGCGCTCGCCCGGCTCGACACCCGCGCCGCCACGGCCCGCCTCGGCCCCAGCCGCACCGAGGTGCTGGAGCAGCGCGTCGAGGAGGTCGCCGCGAGCCGCGCCGGCGTGGTGGACGCCGCGGACGCCGAGCGCCGCCGCATCGAACGCGACCTGCACGACGGGGCCCAGCAGCGGCTCGTGTCGATGGCGGTCAACCTGGGGCTGGCCAAGGTGACGCTCAAGGACCTGCCCGACGAGGCCCGCCAGGTCATCGACGAGGCGCACCGCGAGGCCAAGGAGGCCATCGCCGAGCTCGGCAACCTCGTGCGCGGCCTGCACCCGGCCGTGCTGGAGGACCGCGGCCTCGACGCCGCCCTGTCCGGCATCGCCGAACGGACGCCCCTGCCCGTGGGGCTGACGGTCGATCTCGCCGACCGGCCCGCCCCGACCGTCGAGGCCGTCGCCTACTTCGTGGTCTCCGAAGCGCTCGCCAACGTCGTCAAGCACGCGCGGGCGACCCGGGCCGGCGTCCGCGTCGAACGGCGAGGGGGGATACTTCTCGTCGTCGTCACCGACGACGGCGTGGGCGGGGCCGACCCTGCGGGCGGCAGCGGGCTGGCCGGGCTGGCCAAGCGGGTCGCGTCGGTCGACGGCACGTTCTCGATCAGCAGCCCCGCGGGGGGCCCGACCGTCGTGACTGTGGAGCTGCCGTGCGCGCCGTGATCGCCGAGGATTCCGTCCTGCTCCGGGTCGGCCTGGTGAAGGTCCTGGAGGCGGCCGGGTTCGACGTGGTCGCGGAGACCGGCGACGCGGAGGCGCTGCTGGCGGCGATGGAGGAGCACCGGCCCGGCCTCGCCGTCCTCGACGTGCGCATGCCGCCCGGTTTCACCGACGAGGGCGTGCGCGCCGCGCTCGTCATCCGCAAGCAGTGGCCGGACACGGCCGTGCTGCTGCTCTCCCAGTACGTGGAGGAGCGCTACGCCGCCGACCTGCTGTCCGGGGACACGCGCGGCGTCGGCTACCTGCTCAAGGAGCGGGTCGCCGACGTGGAGGAGTTCATCGACGCCCTGCGGCGCGTCGCGGCCGGCGGCACCGCGCTCGACCCGCAGGTCGTCTCGCAGCTGCTGCTGCGCCGCCACAGCGATCCGCTGGACCGGCTCACGCCGCGCGAGCGCGACGTGCTGGAGCTGATGGCGTCCGGGCGGTCGAACGCGGGGATCGCGGAGGGGCTGGTCGTCAGCGAGAGCGCCGTCGCCAAGCACATCAACTCGATCCTGGCGAAGCTGGACCTGCCGAAGGCGGACGCGGACCACCGGCGGGTGCTGGCGGTCCTGCGGTTCCTCGGCGTGGGCTGACCGGGCGCGGGCTGACGGGGCGTCGGACGGCGGGGCCTCGGACGGCGGGGGCGCGGGCTGACGGTTTTTCAGCCCTGCAGGCCGCGCAGCAGCAGGTAGCAGACGGCGTCGAACGCGGCGTCGATCCCCGGGAGGGACCAGTCCGCGGCGTACGCCGGGTCGTGGAAGCGGTTCGTCGCGTCCCAGAGGGCGCGGGCCGTGGCCGCGGGGTCGGTCACGGCGAACTCGCCGCCGCGGACGCCGCTCTCCACGATGCGGGCCAGCTGCCCGATCATCGTCTCGATGTGCCGGTCCACCGTGGCGCTGTTCTCGCCGACGAGGACCATGTACGTGGCGAACAGCTCGGGGTCGTCCCCCGCCTTGCGCCGCTTCGCGGCGAACAGCGCGGCGAGCCAGGAGCGCAGCCGCGGGCCGGCGGGGCCGTCCGCGTCGGCGACGGCCGACAGCTCCGCGTGGGAGAGGTCGAGCCAGCGCTGCGTGACGGCCTCCCGCAGGGCGGCCTTGCTGCCGAAGTGCCGGTAGACGCTGCCGTGGCTGACGCCCAGCGCACGTGCGACGTCGACCACGGTGGCCTTGGCGGGCCCGAAGCGGCGCAACACGTCCTCGGTGGCTTCGAGAATGCGCTCGGGAGTCAGCGGCGCGGGCGTCATACGGGCTCGTACCTTTCGGCTGGGGGCGGGCGGTTCCGGTGATACGCCCAGATGGACGGTACCTGTCCGGCGCCGACCGCGTTCATCCGGCGGAGCCGGGCGGATCCTTCCGCCGCCGCGGACGTATGTTTCCGCCGCCGCGGCGAGCAGCCACCGCGGTGGAGTCCGGCGGTGCCGTTCCGGCCTTCCGGCCTCGGGTCCGGGTTGCTCGGCACCGCCGGGTGCGTCGGTGGGGGTTGCGCGCCGTCGCGGCGGGTTTTCCTGCCGGGGCGGGAAGGGCTGAGAGGCCGTGTGTCCCGGCCCCGCCGCGGCGGACGCATCTTCCGCCGCCGCGGCGAGCAACCACCGTCGTGGGGTCCGGCGGTGCCGGACGCACCCCGCCCGAGGGCCGGGCGAGCCGCCCGCAGGGCTCACCGTTCGCTGTCGAGGTGGGCCATCTGGGACTCCGGGTAGCGCGCGCCGGCCGCCGCGCCGGCGGGGACGGCCGCCTCGATGGCGGCGAGGTCGCCGGCGTCCAGGGTCAGGCCGAGCGCGCCGAGCGCCTCCGTGAGGCGGTCGCGGCGGCGGGCGCCGACGAGGGGGACGATGTCCTCGCCCTGGGCGAGGACCCAGGCGATGGCGGTCTGCGCGACGCTCGCGCCCTTGCTCTCGGCGACCTTGCGCAGCGCGTCGACCAGGTCGAGGTTGCGCTGCAGGTTCTCGCCCTGGAAGCGCGGGCTCATGCCGCGGAAGTCACCCGCGCCGAGCTGCCGGTCCCGGCTGAAGTGGCCGCTGATGAGGCCACGCGAGAGCACGCCGTACGCGGTGACGCCGATGCCCAGCTCGCGGGCGGTGGGCAGGATCTCCTCCTCGATGCCGCGGGAGATCAGCGAGTACTCGATCTGCAGGTCGGAGATGGGCGCCACGGCCGCGGCCCGGCGCAGGGTGTCGGCGCCCACCTCGGAGAGGCCGATGTGGCGCACGTGGCCGGCTTCGACGAGCTCGGCGATGGCGCCGACCGTCTCCTCGATCGGCACGTCGGGGTCGACGCGGGCGATGCGGTAGACGTCGATGTGGCCGGTGCCCAGGCGCTGCAGGGAGTAGGCGGCGAAGTTCTTCACCGCGGCGGGGCGGCCGTCGTAGCCGGACCAGCCGCCGTCCGGGTCGCGCAGGGCGCCGAACTTGACGCTGGTGAGCGCCTTGGCGCGGTGGGCCTCGCTCGTGGTGCGCAGGGCTTCGCCGATGAGCAGTTCGTTGTGGCCCATGCCGTAGAAGTCGCCGGTGTCGATCAGGGTGACGCCGGCGTCGAGGGCGGCGTGGATCGTGGCGATCGACTCGGCCCGGTCGGCTTCGCCGTAGAGGGCGGACATGCCCATCGCGCCGAGACCGAGGGCGGAGACCTGGGGGCCGGTGGTGCCGAGGGTGCGGTGCTGCACGGGAGCTCCTTCGGAGGGGAAGCGGGCAGAAAGGGGCAATCCACCCAGAAGTGGGTAAGCCGGATTGCGGGCTCCCTCGAAGAGTGACACATGAACTGACAGATTTCAATATCTGTCAGTCGTTCGTTCGTGGGAGCCGCAACGTCAGCAGCACCGTCGCCACCACCGTCACCAGCTGCACCCCCAGCGTCACCGCGAGCGCATCCCGCATCCCCACCGCGTCCGACAGCGACAGGAACAGCGACCCGAGCGTGGCCACGCCCAGCGCCATGAACGACTGCTGCGTGGTGACCATGACCCCGCTGCCCACGCCCGCCTGCGCCACCGGCACCTCGCTCAGCACCGTCCGCAGCGTCAGCGGCAGCAGCAGCCCCTGGCCCAGACCCTGGACGGCCAGCGCCACGCACGGGCCCCACAGGTCCGCCGCGTCCCAGCCCCGGTAGAAGGCCGCCGCCACCGCGAGCAGCCCGGCCCCCTGCACCAGCGCCCCGGCCGTCACGGCCCGCCGGCCGTACCGGCTGAACAGCCGCGGCCCGGCCAGCGAGCCGGCGAAGAACGTCACGCACATCGGCACCAGCGACAGCCCCGCCGCCAGCGGCCCCAGCCGCAGCCCCTCCTGCAGCACCACCGCCAGGACGAACATGAAGCCGCCCCAGCCCAGCGAGAACGGCACCAGCACCGCCAGCCCCGTACGCACCGAGCGCACCCGCAGCAGCGACGGCGGCACCAGCGGGGCCCGACCCTCCCCGCCGGACCGCTCCAGGCGCCGCTCCGTGACGGCGAACGCCACCGCCGCGAACGGGAAGACCGCCAGCAGCACCCACGCCCACACCGGCCAGCCCGTCGCCCGGCCCTCCGTCAGCGGAACCAGCAGGGAGACCAGCGACAGCGACAGCAGCACCGTGCCCAGGCCGTCCACCCGCGTCGGTCGGGCCGAGCGGGTCTCGGGCACCGCGCGGCCCGCCAGGATCAGCGCGACCGCCGCGACCGGCGCGTTCACCAGGAAGATCGACCGCCAGCCGCTGCCCGCGACGTCGGCGGCGACCAGCACCCCGCCGAGCACCTGGCCGACCGTGGCGGACACCCCGGCCGTACCGCTGTAGAAGCTGAGCGCCCGGGCCCGGGCCGCCCCGCTCGTCGTGGCCTGGATCGTCGCCAGCACCTGCGGCAGCATCAGCGCGGACGCCGCGCCCTGCGCCATCCGCGCGACCACCAGCTCCCACGCGCCCGGCGCCAGACCGCACGCCACCGACGTCACCCCGAACGCGGCCGTGCCCCACAGGAACAGCCGGCGCCGCCCCACCATGTCGCCGAGCCGCCCGCCGAGCACCAGCAGGACGGCGTACGCGACCCCGTAGCCGCCGACCACCATCTCCAGGAGCGCCGGGCCCGCGTGCAGGTCGTGGTCGATGGCGGGCAGGGCGACGTTGACGATGAAGAAGTCGACCATGGGCAGTGCCGCGCCGGTCAGCACGGTGAACAGGCCCAGGGGGGACAGGGCGGGATGTGGGGCGGGCTGCGGGACGGTGGCGGCAACGGCCGCTTCGGTGGGGGAGGTTATCCGGGTATCGCTCACCGTCCCGACGATGCCCGCTCGCCCAGCCCGGTACCAGAGCCTTCTTATCCTGGTACCAGCACTACCTGGAACGGGCCGCCGGCCTCGCGCACGCTGGAGGCATGACCACAATGCTGCAGGAATTCCGGGCCGTCCCCGCGCCCACCGCCGACGACGTGCGCCGCGGGGAGCTCGCCGCCTTCCTGCGCAGCCGCCGCGAGCGCGTCTCCCCCGAACAGGCCGGGCTGCCGCGCGGGCCCCGGCGGCGTACGCCCGGGCTGCGCCGGGAGGAGGTCGCCCACCTCGCCGCCGTCGGCGTCACCTGGTACACGTGGCTGGAACAGGCCCGCGACATCAAGGTCTCGCCGCAGGTCCTCGACGCCGTCGCCCGCGCCCTCCAGCTCGACCGCAGCGAGCGCAGCCACCTCTTCGCCCTCGCGGGCGCGGTCGATCCGCTGCCGGAGACCGACTGCCCCGGGGTCTCCGCGGACCTGCGGATGATGCTGGACCGGCTGGAGCCGTTCCCCGCCTGCATCCAGAACTCGCGCTACGACATCCTCGCCTACAACCGCACCTACAGCGCGCTGATGTGCGACCTCGACAAGCTGCCGCCCGAGGAGCGCAACTGCATGTGGCTCGCCTTCACCAACGCCGAGGTGCGGGCCACGTTCGTCGACCGGGAGGAGACGATCCGGGCCATGGCGGCCAAGTTCCGCGCGGCCATGGCCGAGCACCTCGCCGACCCGGCCTGGAAGCACCTGCTGGCGAAGCTGCTGCGGGCGTCACCGGAGTTCCGGGCGCTGTGGGCCCGCCACGAGGTTGCCCCTGTCACGGCCTACCGCGTCCGCACCCTGTGGCACGCCCGCACGGGCGAACTCCACCTGAACCACACCAGCCTCTGGACGGGCCCCCACCCGGGCGGACGCCTCGTGACATTCACTCCCGCGGACGCCACGACTCACGAACGCCTGGCGGCGCTGACGCGCGGGCCGACGGCCTGACCCGGTACGGGGCGCGGCCGCCGGCCGCGCGGTCCGGCACCGCCGGGAAGCGCCGTCGGGAAGCGCCGTCGGGGTCCTCGCCGTCGCGGCGGGAGTCTTTCCGCCGCGGCGGTGAGCAACCATCACGGTGGTGTCCGGCGGTGCCGGGCGGGCCTTCGGCCCGGCGTGTGCGGGCGGTTCGGCACCGTCGGGAGCGTCGTTCGGGTTCTCGCCGTTGCGGCGGATATTTTGGCCGCCGCTGCGGCGAGCGCCCCCCCCCCGCCGTGGAGCCCGGCGGTGCCGGACCGGCCTGGGTCCGGGGCAGGCAGGCCGGCCGGACCGGCCTTCGGGCCGGCTCGCGGCCTTACTCCGAAGCGTTCCGCTCCGGTGTTCCCGTCAAGCGGGCCGTGATGCGGGCCAGGGCCGCGAGGTCTTCCGGGGGGAGGGCCAGGAGGGCCGGGGGCGGGGTGCCGAGGATGGCTTCGGCCCGGGCCGCCGCCTCATGGCCCGCCGGGGTGGCCGAGACGATCTTCGAGCGGCGGTCGGCCGGGTTCGCGGTGCGTTCCACCAGGCCGCGCCCGGCGAGGTCGTCCACGACCAGCGTGGTGTAGGGCCGGTCGGTGAGCAGCTGTTCGGCCAGTTCGCGGAGCGTGAGCGGGCCCCGGGCGATCCGCCGCAGGGCCTTGATGCGGAAGAAGCTCATGCCGAGCGCCTCGACGACCTCCTTGCGGCGCTCGTTGCCGCCGAGGACGATCTCCCGCAGCTGCCCCCAGGCACGCTGCGCGGCCTCGTCGTGTGTGTCGTGCGCGGTCATGGTGTCGTCACCGGGGTCCTGTTCCGCTCGGCGTGGGGGTCGGGGCGGGCCGCGGCGCGCTCGGCGGTCCGGGCGGCCCAGCGGCCGGTGGTGATCGTACCGACCAGGAGGACGGCCGCACCGCAGCCCGCGACGATCCACCAGCCGGTCTCCTGCAGCCCCGCGGCGACGGCCGCGCCGATCACGGCGACGCCCAGCGAGCTGCCGACCTGCCGGCTGGTGGAGGCGACGGCGGCGGCGACCCCGGCCCGGGCGCGCGGCAGGCCGGAGACGGCGGTGTTGGTGATGGGCGCGTTGACCAGGCCGAAGCCGATGCCGAAGAGGACGTAGGCGGTGAACAGCAGGACATCGGAGGAGCCCGCGTCGAAGGCGGCGAAGAGCAGGCCGCTCGCCGTCATGGCCACCCCGGCGAGCAGCAGCGGCAGCCGCGGCCCGCGGACCCCGACCAGCCGGCCGGACAGCGGCGCGAAGACCAGGCACATGACGGCCATGGGCAGCATGTAGAGGCCGGCGTCGAGGGCGGAGAGGCCGCGCTCGTTCTGCAGGTGCAGGGTGTTGAGGAAGAGGAAGCCGCCGAGCGCGGCGAAGGCGGACACCGCGGTGACGGTGGCGCCGCTGAAGGGCGCGCTGCGGAAGAGCCGCGGTTCGATCAGAGGTTCCGCGCGGCGCCGCTCGTAGGGGACGAGCGTGGCGAGGGAGGCGGCGGCGACGGCGAAGCAGCCGAGGATGAGCGGCGAGCCCCACCCCGCGGCGGCGCCCTCGATGATCCCGTACGTGAGCGAGCCGAGCAGTGCGATCACCAGCAGCTGGCCGACGGGGTCGGCCCGGCGGGCGGTGGCGGCGCGGGACTCGGGCACGTACCGCGCGGTCATGGCGAGCGCGGCCAGCCCGACCGGCAGGTTGATCCAGAAGATGGCCCGCCAGCCGGTCGTCTCGACGAGCGCGCCGCCGATGATCGGCCCGGCGGCCATGCTGATGCCGACGACACCGCCCCACACGCCTATGGCGCGGGCCCGCTCCCGGGGGTCGGTGAACGTGTTGGTGATGATCGACATGGCGACGGGGTTGAGCATGGAGCCGCCCACGGCCTGCACCATGCGGAAGACGATCAGCCAGCCGAGCCCCGGCGCCAGGCTGCACAGCACGGAGCCGGCGGTGAAGAGGACGAGCCCGGCCTGGAAGACGCGTCTGCGGCCGAGCCGGTCGGCGGTCGAGCCGGCGAGCATCAGCAGCGAGGCGAGGACGAGGGTGTAGGCGTCGATCGTCCACTGCAGCCCGGAGACGGAGGCGCCGAGCTCCCGCTGCATGGAGGGCAGCGCCACGTTGAGGATCGTGTTGTCGAGGCTCACCATCAGCAGGCTCGTACAGCAGATGGCGAGGATCAGCAGCCGGCGGCGCCGGGAGAGCTCAGGCACGGGGACCCCCTGGGAGCGGGCGCACAACAGATAGTTGTACATCTCCAATGATTTTAAGAGTACAACTAAACTCCCGGTCGCGGTACGCGACAATGGGCCCATGACGAATGACGCCGCCACGCCGCTCCAGATCGGCCCGCACACCGTGTGGCCGCCGGTGGTCCTCGCCCCCATGGCGGGCATCACCAACGCGCCCTTCCGCACGCTGTGCCGCGAGTTCTCCGGCGGCAAGGGGCTGTTCGTCAGCGAGATGATCACCACCCGCGCCCTGGTCGAGCGCGACGCCAAGACCATGCGGCTGATCCACTTCGACGGCACCGAGAAGCCCCGCTCGATCCAGCTCTACGGCGTCGACCCGGTCACCGTCGGCAAGGCCGTCCGCATGATCGTGGACGAGGACCTGGCCGACCACATCGACCTCAACTTCGGCTGCCCGGTCCCCAAGGTCACCCGCAAGGGCGGCGGCTCGGCCCTGCCCTACAAGCGCAACCTGCTGCGCTCGATCCTGCGCGAGGCCGTCGGCAACGCCGGCAGCCTCCCGGTGACGATCAAGATGCGCAAGGGCATCGACGACGACCACATCACCTTCCTCGACGCCGGCCGGATCGCCGTCGAGGAGGGCGTCACCGCCGTCGCCCTGCACGGCCGCACGGCTGCCCAGCACTACAGCGGCACCGCCGACTGGGAGGCCATAGCCCGTCTCAAGGAGGCCGTGCCGGAGATCCCCGTGCTCGGCAACGGCGACATCTGGTCGGCGGACGACGCCGTGCGGATGATGCGCGAGACCGGCTGCGACGGCGTCGTCGTCGGCCGCGGCTGCCTGGGGCGCCCGTGGCTCTTCGGCGACCTGGTCACGGCCTTCGAGGGCGGCGGCGCCTTCGCCGCGCCCACCCTGCGCGAGGTGGCTCGCGTGATGCTGCGCCACGCCACGCTCCTCGGCGAGTGGCTGGAGAGCGAGGAGCGCGGCGTCATCGACTTCCGCAAGCACGTGGCCTGGTACACCAAGGGCTTCTCCATCGGCTCGGACATGCGCAAGAAGCTGGCGATCGCCTCGTCCCTGGACGAGCTGGACGCTCATCTGAGCGAGCTGGATCTGGACCAGTCCTGGCCGGTCGGCGCCGACGGCCCCCGCGGCCGTACGTCCGGCCGTAACCGCGTGGTGCTCCCGGACGGCTGGCTGGACGACCCGTACGACTGCGCGGCCGTCAGTGCGGACGCCGAACTCGACACATCCGGCGGCTGAGGAGGCGTGATTCTCGCCACCCCTGATCAGGGTCCCGCTCAGATGAGCGTCTGATCCGGGGGTGCATCTCTTGAGGGGTGGCACTGCGTGCCACCCCTCTTGCTTTCACAAGTCGACGGCTCACCTCGCCGTCGATCGACCCTCCGTGATCTGCCGACTTCTTTTTGTCATTCTGTCTTCAGAAGTCGAACGATCGGCTTTCGGGCCCTTTACCGGGGCGTGACTTTCGATCTGCTGGCTGACAGGCGGTTACGCCCATATGGCCGGGGGGTGGACCTCCTCATAAGCCTTCGATCTGGGTACGCTCCCCGCCGTCAGCACGTTTGAGCACGCCTTCCCCCAACTGTGTACGGGGGGACCCCAGTGAGGAGTCGAGTCCCGTGCCGGAAACCACAGATCAGCAGAAGTTCGTCTACGACTTCACCGAGGGCAACAAGGACCTGAAGGACCTGCTCGGCGGGAAGGGCGCCAACCTCGCCGAGATGACCAACCTCGGCCTGCCCGTACCCCCCGGCTTCACCATCACCACCGAAGCCTGCAAGGTCTACCTCGAGAGCGGCACCGAGCCCGTCGCCCTGCGCGACGAGGTCTCCGCCCACCTCGACGCCCTCGAGAAGCAGATGGGCAAGAAGCTGGGGCAGGCGGACGACCCGCTGCTGGTCTCGGTCCGGTCCGGTGCCAAGTTCTCCATGCCCGGCATGATGGACACCGTCCTCAACATCGGGCTCTCCGACGCCTCCGTGGCCGGGCTCGCCGCCCAGGCCGGGAGCGAGCGCTTCGCGTGGGACTCCTACCGCCGCCTCATCCAGATGTTCGGCAAGACCGTCCTCGGCGTCGACGGCGAACTCTTCGAGGAGGCCCTCGAGGAGGCCAAGCGCGCCAAGGGCGTCACCACCGACGTCGAGCTCGACGCCGCCGACCTGCAGCGCCTGGTCGAGGAGTTCAAGGGCATCGTCGCCAAGGAGACCGGCCGGGACTTCCCGCAGGAGCCGCGCGAGCAGATGGACCTCGCCGTCCGGGCGGTCTTCGACTCGTGGAACGGCGACCGCGCCAAGCTCTACCGCCGCCAGGAGCGCATCCCCGGCGACCTCGGCACCGCCGTCAACATCTGCTCCATGGTCTTCGGCAACCTCGGCCCCGACTCCGGCACCGGCGTCGCCTTCACCCGCGACCCCGCCAGCGGCCACCAGGGCGTCTACGGCGACTACCTGCAGAACGCCCAGGGCGAGGACGTCGTCGCGGGCATCCGCAACACCGTGCCGCTCGCCGACCTGGAGCGCATCGACAAGGCGTCCTACGACCAGCTGATGCAGATCATGGAGACGCTCGAGACGCACTACAAGGACCTGTGCGACATCGAGTTCACCATCGAGCGCGGCAAGCTGTGGATGCTGCAGACCCGCATCGGCAAGCGCACCGCGGGCGCGGCCTTCCGTATCGCCACGCAGCTGGTGGACCAGGGCCTGATCGACGAGGCCGAGGCGCTGCAGCGGGTCACCGGCGGGCAGCTCGCGCAGCTGATGTTCCCGCGCTTCGACGACAAGGCGAACACCGAGCTGCTGGGGCGCGGCATCGCGGCCTCGCCCGGCGCGGCCGTCGGCAAGGCCGTCTTCGACTCCTACACCGCCGTGAAGTGGTCGCGCTCGGGCGAGAAGGTCATCCTCATCCGCCGCGAGACCAACCCCGACGACCTCGACGGCATGATCGCCTCCGAGGGCATCCTCACCTCGCGCGGCGGCAAGACCTCGCACGCGGCCGTCGTCGCCCGCGGCATGGGCAAGACCTGTGTCTGCGGCGCCGAGGAGCTGGAGGTCGACACCAAGCGCCGGCGTATGACCGCCCCCGGCGGGGTCGTCATCGAGGAGGGCGAGGTCGTCTCCATCGACGGCTCGACCGGCAAGGTCTACCTCGGCGAGGTGCCCGTCGTCCCCTCCCCGGTCGTCGAGTACTTCGAGGGCCGCATGCAGGCCGATGCGGCCGGTGCGGACGAGCTCGTCCAGGCCGTGCACCGGATGATGTCCTACGCCGACGGCGGCCGCCGCCTGCAGGTCCGGGCCAACGCCGACAACGCCGAGGACGCCGCCCGCGCCCGCCGCTTCGGCGCCCAGGGCATCGGCCTGTGCCGCACCGAGCACATGTTCCTCGGCGAGCGCCGCGAGATGGTCGAGCGCCTGATCCTCGCCGACACCGAAGCCGAGCGGGACGAGGCCCTCGGGGCCCTGCTGCCCCTGCAGAAGGCCGACTTCGTCGAGCTCTTCGAGGCCATGGACGGGCTGCCGGTCACCGTCCGCCTGCTCGACCCGCCGCTGCACGAGTTCCTCCCCGACATCACCGAGCTGTCGGTGCGGGTCGCGCTCGCCGAGGCCCGCCGCGAGCCGCACGAGAACGAGCTGCGCCTGCTCCAGGCCGTGCACAAGCTCCACGAGCAGAACCCGATGCTCGGCCTGCGCGGCGTCCGCCTCGGCCTCGTCATCCCGGGCCTGTTCGCCATGCAGGTGCGGGCCATCGCCGAGGCCGCGGCCGAGCGCGCGACCGCCGGCGGCGACCCGCGTGCCGAGATCATGATCCCGCTGGTGGGCACCGTCCAGGAGCTGGAGATCGTCCGTGAGGAGGCCGAGCGGGTCATCGCCGAGGTCGAGCAGGCCACCGGCACCGGCCTGGGGCTCACCCTCGGCACCATGATCGAGCTGCCGCGGGCCGCGCTCACGGCCGGCCAGATCGCCGAGGCCGCCGAGTTCTTCTCCTTCGGCACCAACGACCTGACCCAGACCGTGTGGGGCTTCTCCCGCGACGACGTCGAGGCGAGCTTCTTCACCGCGTACCTGGAGAAGGGCATCTTCGGCGTCAGCCCCTTCGAGACCATCGACAAGGACGGCGTCGGCTCGCTGGTGCGCGCGGCCGCCGAGGCCGGCCGGGCCACCCGCCCCGACCTCAAGCTCGGCGTCTGCGGCGAGCACGGCGGCGACCCCGAGTCGGTGCACTTCTTCCACGAGGTGGGCCTGGACTACGTCTCCTGCTCCCCCTTCCGCATCCCCGTGGCGCGCCTGGAGGCCGGCCGTGCCGCCGCGCT
>NZ_JBAMDC010000589.1:0-2968 GCF_036961605.1 Streptomyces sp. KLMMK | reverse complement strand
CGCACTGTCCTTCCCGCCGTACGACGTCTGGCCGCTGTCGGTCGTGGCCGTCGCCGCGCTGGCCCTGCTGACCCGCGGCCGCACCGCCCGCCAGGCGGCGTGGACCGGCTTCGCCTTCGCGCTGCCCTTCTTCTTCGTGCTGCTGCGCTGGCTGCACGTGGTCGGCTACGACGCCGTCCTCGGCCTCTCGCTGATCGAGGCCCTGTTCATCGCCGTGCTCGGCGCGGCCCTCGCCCTCGTCTCGCGGCTGCCCGCGTGGCCGCTGTGGGGCGCCTGCCTGTGGGTCGCCGAGGAGCTGGCCCGCGACCGGCTGCCGTTCGGCGGCTTCCCCTGGGGCCGGCTGGCCTTCGCCAACACCGGCTCGCCCTTCACGCCGCTCGCGGCGCTCGGCGGCGCCCCGCTGGTGACCTTCGCCGTCGCCCTCGCCGGCGGCCTCCTCGCATACGCCGCGGCCGCCCTGTGGCGGCTGCGCGCGGCAGGAGGCCGTACGGTCCGCGCCGCCCTCCCGGGCGTCGAGGCGCTCGCGCTGGCCGCCGCCCTCCTGCTCGCCGGATACGCCGTGCCCGTGCCCACGAAGGCCGACGACGAGGTCAAGGTGGCGCTCGTCCAGGGCAACGTCCAGCACGCCGGCATGGACTTCCTCGGCCGCCCGATGATGATCCTCGACAACCACGCCGAGGCCACCCTCCAGCTTGCCCGCGACGTCAAGGCGGGCAAGGTCCCCCGGCCCGACCTCGTCATCTGGCCGGAGAACTCCTCCGACCTCGACCCGTTCCAGTACCCGCAGGCGTACGACCGCATCGACCAGGCGGTGAAGGCCATAGGCGTGCCGGTCCTCGTCGGCGCCCTGGTGGACCACCCGGGCCGCAGCGGCTACATCGACAACAAGGGCATCGTCTGGGACCCGAAGACCGGGCCCGGCGCCTCGTACGCCAAGCAGCACCCCGTGCCGTTCGGCGAGTACGTGCCCTTCCGGAGCGCGCTGAGCAAGGTCATCACCCGCCTGCAGCGCGTCCAGCGCGACTTCTACCCCGGCGACCACACCGGCGTGATGCAGGTCGGCCCGGCCCGGCTCGGCGACGTCATCTGCTTCGAGGTCGCCTACGACGAGATCGTCCGCGACACCGTCAAGGACGGCGCCCGGGCCCTCGTCGTCCAGACCAACAACGCCACCTACGGCCGCACCGGCCAGCCGGACCAGCAGCTGGCCATGTCGCGGCTGCGGGCCGTCGAGCACGGCCGGGCCGTCGTCACCGCAGCCACGAGCGGCATCAGCGCCGTGGTCGCCCCGAACGGCACGGTGCAGCAGCGGAGCGAGGAATTCACCCGGGACGTGATCAGCGCCACCATCCCGCTGCGCGACGGGACGACCGTCGCCGACCGTGTGGGTGCGGGGCCCGAATGGGCGCTCGCTATGGTGGGGCTTCTGTCCTGTGCGGCCGCACTCCTGATCGGCCGTCGGGTACGTATGGACGAGCGGAACAAGAGGGGCCAGCAGTGAACGACGACGGGCAGCGCAGATACGGTCCGCTCGGCACGACCTTGGTGATCATCCCGACCTACAACGAGGCGGAGAACATCAAGAACATCGTCGGCCGGGTACGGGCGGCCGTGCCGGAGGCGCACGTCCTCGTCGCGGACGACAACAGCCCCGACGGCACGGGCAAGCTCGCCGACGAGCTCGCGGCCGACGACGACCACGTCAAGGTGCTGCACCGCAAGGGCAAGGAGGGGCTCGGCGCCGCCTACCTGGCGGGCTTCCGCTGGGGCCTGGACAACGACTACGGCGTCCTGGTCGAGATGGACGCCGACGGCTCCCACCAGCCGGAGGAGCTGCCCCGCCTGCTCACCGCCCTCAAGGGCGCCGACCTGGTGCTCGGCTCGCGCTGGGTGCCCGGCGGCCGGGTGGTGAACTGGCCGAAGTCGCGCGAGATCCTCTCCCGCGGCGGCTCCACCTACTCCCGGCTGCTCCTCGACGTGCCGATCCGCGACGTCACCGGCGGCTTCCGGGCCTTCCGGCGCGAGACGCTGGAGGGCCTCGGCATGGAGGACGTGGCCTCCCAGGGCTACTGCTTCCAGGTCGACCTGGCCTGGCGCGCGGTCAAGGCCGGCTTCCACGTCGTGGAGGTCCCCATCACCTTCGTCGAGCGCGAGCTCGGCGACAGCAAGATGAGCCGCGACATCGTCGCCGAGGCCCTGTGGCGGGTCACCTCCTGGGGCGTCGGCTCCCGTGTCGGCAAGGCCATCGGCCGCAAGTGACGCCGTAAGCGCCCCGTAAGCTCCGATCCGGGTTCCGCCGCAGGCCAGGCACACTTGAGACATGACGTTCGGAGCACAGCAGACGATGAACGGCCGCCCGCCGCAGCGGCGGCGCGCCCGTAGGCTCATCCCCCTGGGAGTGGCCCTCTGGGCCGTCCTGGAGATCTGGCTGCTCACGCTGGTGGCCGGCGCCGCCGGCGGGCTCACCGTCTTCGCCCTGCTGGCCGGCGGCGTCGTCCTCGGCTCCTACGTGATCAAGCGGGCGGGACGGCGGGCCTGGAAGCGCCTGACGGTCTCCCTGCAGCCGGGCGGCGCGACCGCCGGACCGGGCGCCCAGGAGAGCGGCGGCAACGCCCTCACCATGCTCGGCGGCCTGCTGATCATCCTGCCGGGGCTCCTGTCCGACGTGGCCGGGCTGCTGTGCCTCTTCCCGCCGACCCGGACCCTGCTGCGCAAGGCGGGGGAGCGGTGGCTCGACCGCCCGGCGGCCCCCGGCACCCTCGGGGACGCCTTCCGGCAGGCCCGCAGCGCCGATCTCGGCGGAATGGGCGGCATGGGCGGAACGGGCGGCATGGGCGGGCCCGGCGGCAAGGTCGTCCAGGGCGAGGTCATCCGTGACGACGAGCCGCCGGCGCCGCGCCCCGGCGGCCCCCAGCTGCCGCGCTAGCCGGCTCACTGGAGCATCTGGGGCGCCTGGGGCGCCTGGGGC
>NZ_JBAMDC010000588.1:0-2971 GCF_036961605.1 Streptomyces sp. KLMMK | reverse complement strand
GGCGCCTCGGCCGCGCTCGGCCTCGTCCTGCCGGCCGCTGCGGAGCTGGACGAGGCCGGGCTGGTGCCGGACCGCTCCGCCGCCAATTCCTGGTCCGCGCGCCTGGGCGAGCTGGACCCGGCCGAGCTGCTGGAGACCCAGCTGGTCAACGCCCTCGCGCCCACGCTCCTGTGCGACCGGCTGCTGCCGCTCCTGCTCGCCTCGCCCCACCCGCGGCGCTACGTGGTCAACGTGACGGCGGTCGAGGGCCGTTTCGCCGTGCGCAACAAGTCGGCCGGCCACCCGCACACCAACATGGCCAAGGCCGCGCTGAACATGCTCACCCGCACCAGCAGCCGGGAACTGGCCGCCCGCGGCGTCCACATGTGCAGCGTCGACACCGGCTGGATCACGGACGAGAACCCGGCGCCGAAGAAGGAGTGGATGGCCGCGCACGGCTTCCGCACCCCGCTGGACATCGTGGACGGCGCGGCCCGGGTCTACGACCCGATCGTGCGAGGCGAGGCGGGGGACCCGGTCTCCGGCGTCCACCTCAAGGACTACCGGGTCGCCGACTGGTGACGGGGCCGCGCCGCGGGAGCGGGGCGGCCCGGGGCGGAGGCGCCGGTCAGGCCGCGCCCTCGACGCCCCAGCCCGGCACCTGGAAGCGCGCGGTGATGGCCGAGCTGTCGACCTCCTCGCCGCAGCACCGGCAGACGACGGCCGGGTCGAGATCGGCGCCGCAGGAGTGCTCGAAGACGGTCGGCGGCAGATCCGCCAGGTGACGGTCGCCCCAGCTCATCAGCATGATGAGGACCGGCCGCAGATCGTGCCCGGCTTCCGTGGGGCAGTACTCGAAGCGCGCGGGCCGTTCGCTGTAGGGAACCTTCTCCAGCACTCCCGCCTCCACCAGCCGGCGCAGCCGGGAGGCCAGGATGTCGCGCGGGGCCCCGGTGTTGCGGGCGATCGCGTCGAAGCGCCGGACTCCGAAGAAGACCTCACGCAGCACCAGCAGGGAGTACTTCTCGCCGACCACACCGAGCGCGTCGGCGATCGAACAGGGGCGCGGCTTCGTCATGCGCTCCATCGTAGAGCAGCCGGATTTGCTTCCCCAACCCTTCCGGTAGCCTGCATCCATTTTCCCAACCGACCCGGCCGCCTCAGGGGTGCGCCGCCTCGATCAGCTGCCGCAGGGCGCCGTAGTAGACCTCATGGTCCGTCATGGCGGGCAGGACGGCGCTCAGGTTCCCGGTCAGGACCGGGAACTCGCCGGGATCCAGTGCGGCCAGCGCGGTCCGGGTGCTCGTGACCGTCCGTCCGGGGTCGCGGTGGTCGACGAACGTGGCGCTGCCGAGGGTCAGCAGGTACATCCTCCGGTACGCGTGGAACGCCTGCTCCGGCGTCATCCCCGCGGCGATGCTGTCGGCGAGCGCCGGCTCGACCAGGCGGGCCAGCAGCTGGGGGCCGAGCCAGGGGCGCGAGCCGCGCAGGGCGACCAGGCCGGGGTGCGCGGTGAGGAGCTCGTACAGGCCCCGGAACCGCCGCTCCGTGGCCTCGGCCCAGGCGGTGCCGGGCGGGATCCCGGGCAGCTCGGCGGCGAGGTGGTCGGTGCACAGGTCGATCAGCCCGCCCAGGTCCGTGCAGCGGCGGTGGATCGTCGCGTGGGAGACGCCCAGCCGCTCGGCCAGGGACCGGAAGCTGAGGGCCGAGGGGCCTTCCTCGTCGATGATCGCGAGGGCCGTGCGGGCGATGAGCTCCGGGGTCGCCCGGGCGAGGGAGGGAGATTGCCGTGGCATGTGATACACCGTATCGTACGCTGTATCACTCATGCTTCCGCCATGCCGCGGCCCTGAATTTCCCGCCCGGCCCCCGCCCGCGCCCCCAGGAGATCCCGTGTACGACCTCACCCACGGCGACATCGAACAGGCCACCGCGCGCATCGCCGGCCGTACCCGCCCCGTCGCCGTCGCGCCGGCCGGCCCCGGCGTCCCCGGCCGGGTGTGGTTCGCGCTGGAGTTCATGCAGCACACCGGCTCCTTCAAGGCGCGCGGCGCCTGGAACTTCCTCGCCGCCCACCGCGAGGCCGGCACCCTGCCCCGGGCCGGGGTCGCCATCGCCTCCGGCGGCAACGCCGGGCTGGCCTGCGCCTGGGCCGCGCAGCAGCAGGGGGTGCCCGCCACCGTCTTCCTGCCCGAGAACGCCCCGCAGGTGAAGACCGACCGGCTGCGCGGCTACGGCGCCGACGTCCGTCTCGCCGGCTCCGAGTACGCCGAAGCGCTCGCGGCCTGCGAGGAGTTCGCGCACACCGCCGGCGCCCTCGCCGGCCACGCCTACGACCACCCGCTGGTCGCCGCGGGCGCCGGCACCCTCCTGGAGGAACTGCGCGTGCGTGTCCCCGGCCTGGACACGGTCGTCGTCGCGGTGGGCGGGGGAGGCCTCTTCGCCGGCGTCGCCACGGCCGCACGGCACCACGGGATCCGCACCGTCGCGGTCGAGCCCGAGGGCAGCCGGGCCCTGCACGCCGCCCTGGAGGCCGGGCGCGTCGTCGACGTCACCGTCGGCTCCGTCGCGGCGGACGCCCTCGGGGCCCGCCGCGTCTCGGAGACGGCCCTGGCCGCGGCCCGCCACGAGGACGTCACCTCCGTCCTCGTGCCCGATGAAGCCATCGTCGGCGCGCGGCAGTTCCTGTGGGACGGGCACCGCGTGGTGGTCGAGCCCGCCGGGGCCACCGCGCTCGCCGCCCTGACGGCCTCCGGCGGCCCGTACGTGCCCGCGGAGGACGAGACCGTCGCCGTCGTCCTCTGCGGTGCCAACACCGACCCCGGCGACCTGGTGCGCCGCAGCTGACGCGTGGTCAGCGGGGTCCGGGCGGCAGTTCGCACAGGGCGATGCCCGGCTCCACGAGGCTGCCGAGCACGAGCGTGCCCCCGTGTTCGTACACGCTGGTGACCATCCGGAAGCCGGCGCCGCGCCGCCCCAGGTCGTGGGCGAC
>NZ_JBAMDC010000587.1:0-2972 GCF_036961605.1 Streptomyces sp. KLMMK | reverse complement strand
GCTGCGTGCGCACCGGCCACCCGGTCAGGGTGCCGCACGTGCGCGCCGAGGACCTGCCGGGCATCGCCCGCGACGACGAGGCGGCCCGGCTGCTCGCCCGCGCCGGCCTGCACTCCTACATGGCGGTGCCGCTCATCGCCCGCGGGGAGGTGCTCGGCGCCCTCGACCTCAAGCGCCTGACCGACCCGCGCCCCTTCGACGAGGCCGACGCCGCCCTCGCCGCCGAACTCGCCGCCCGCGCCGCCGTCTCCATCGACAACGCCCGCTGGTACCAGCGCGAGCGCGCCACCGCCCTCACGCTGCAGCGCTCCCTGCTGCCCCAGCGGCCCCCGGACCCCGCGGGCCTGGAGATCGCCTACCGCTACCAGCCCGCCGGCACCGCCAGCAGGGTCGGCGGCGACTGGTTCGACGTCGTCCCGCAGGACGGGGACAAGAGCGCGCTGGTCGTCGGCGACGTCATGGGCAGCGGCATCAACGCCGCGGCCGCCATGGGACAGCTGCGCACCGCCGCCCGCACCCTCGCCCAGCTCGGCCTCGACCCCGCCCGGGTGCTGCGCCACCTCGACCACACCGCCAGTGGTCTGGACCAGATGATCGCCACGTGTCTGTACACCGTGTACGACCCGCAGGGCGGCACCTGCTGCATGGCCAACGCCGGGCACCTCCCGCCCGTCGTCCTGCGCCCCGGCCGCCCCCCGGCCCTCGTCGACCTCCCCGCCGGCGCCCCACTGGGCGTCGGCGGCATCCCCTTCGAGAACACGGCCGTCGACCTCAAGCCCGGCGACGGCCTCGTCCTCTACACCGACGGCCTGGTGGAGACCCGCGACGAGTCCATCGACACCCGCCTCGAAGCCCTCCTGGCCGTCCTCGCCGACGCCCCCGAAGGCCTGGAGGAGACCTGCGACCTCCTCCTGACATCCCTGCGCTCCGGCAACGACCAGGACGACGTGGCCCTCCTCATCGCCCGCGCCGTCCCGGCGGACCCTGCGGCCCCGCAACCGTGACCGGCAGCTCCGCCAGGGCGTGCGAACGGAAGGAAGGCCGCCACCGCAGCGCATCGGCGGGCACGGCGAGTGCGATGCCCGGCAGGCGGCGCAGCAGCGTGGACAGGGCGATCCGGATCTCCATCCGGGCCAGCGCCGCGCCCAGGCAGTAGTGCATGCCCTGGCCGAGCGCCAGGTGGGCCTTGTCCTCGCGGTGGATGTCGAAGCGGTCCGGATCCGGGTACCGGTCCGGATCCCGGTGGGCCGAGGCCAGGCAGAGCAGCACGGTGTCGCCCTGCGGTACCGGGACGCCCCCGATGACGACCGGTTCGACCGGGAAGCGCCGGATGGCCATCTGATTGGGGTGGCCGTGGCGCAGCAGCTCCTCGACCGCGTCCGGCCACAGGGCCGGGTCCGCGCGCACCTCGTCCAGCCGGCCGGGGTGTTCGAGCAGGGTCAGCAGACCGCCGCTGATCAGGTGCTGTGTGTTCTCGCTGCCCGCCATGAGGATGAGGAAGGCGAGGGAGACCAGTTCGTCCTCGCCGAGCCGGTCGCCCTCGTCGCGCGCGGCGATCAGAGCGGACAGCAGGTCGTCCCCGGGCGCCGCCCTGCGCGCCGCGACCAGGTCCAGCAGGAAGCGGTGGATGCGGCCCACCGCCTCCCCGGCCTGGGCCGGGTACCGGGGCGCGAGCATGGCCGTCACGTCCGCGGCGAACGGTTTCCGGTCGGCCTCCGGCACGTGGAGGAGGTCGCCGATGACGGTCAGCGGCAGCGGCCCGGCGAACTCCGCGACCAGGTCGGCGCTTCCCTCCGCGGAGATGCGCGCGGCGAGCGCACCGGCGAGCCGGTCCGCCGCGGCTTGCACCCGTCCGCTCAGCTCCGCCACGCGCCGCGGCGTGAAGCCCTGGGAGACCAGGCGGCGCAGCCGCAGGTGGTCGGCCGCGTCGAGGTTGAGCAGGTTGGCGTCCAGGGCGGGCGGCAGGGAGAAGCCCTTGAACCCGCTGCCGGAGTGCGCCTTGTTCACCGACAGCCGCGGGTCGGTGAGGGCGGCCCGCACGTCGGCCTCGCGGGTGACGAGCCAGACGGGCGAGCCGTCGGGAAGGGCGATCCGGTGCACGGGCCCCGCCGCCCGCAGGCGTGCGTAGACCGGGTAGGGGTCGGCGAAGAACCCGGCGTCGAACGGGCGCGGGAGGGCGGCGGTGCCGGTGGTACCGGTGCTGTCGGCGGTGTCCATCGTCCGAGCGTAGGACGGGCGCGGTTCAGGCCCTTGACGAGGTCCGCCGTCGAGGTCAGTGCAGTTGTACGCGGTAGAGCGTGCGGCGGTTCTCGATGGTGAGCCGGACCTCGCCCTTGGCGCCCGCGTACGCTCCCGTGCCGCCGACGACGGCGGCATCGGCGTGGTGCGGGCCGCGTCCGAAGCGGTTCTCCATGGACTCCAGGACCAGGGTGCCGTCGTTGCCCCGCAGTACGTAGCGGCACTGGGCCACCACGCCCTCGTAGCGCAGGAGCACCACCGTGCAGACGGCGCTGCCGTCGCCGGCGGGCTTGCCGGACGGGTCCTGGAGGTCGGCGTAGACGGACCAGGTATCGCCTTCCTTGGGGTGCTCGGGCGGGTTGCCCGTGCGGTGGACGGCCGTCCAGGCCAGGGCCTTCTCCCCGGCGGCCGCGGCGGGTTGGGGGGACGGCGGGGCGACGGCGACGGCAGTGGCCGCCACGGCGGCAACGGCGGCCACGGCGGCGGCTTGGCGGCGCATCAGGCGCATCGGGCACCTCCGGCTCGTACGGACGGGTCGGGCACCCACGTACCCGATCCTGGTGCGTTCACCCCACCCCGCCTATGGCGCCCGCACAATTCCCGTCACGAAGACTTCACCCGCCGGGGAAGGGCGTTCCTTCCGGCGGGTGAAGGGGCGCGTATCCGGATACAGGTGAACTGTCCCTACTCCGGCGGCAGTTCGTCCAGTGTCGGGTAGGAGGGCTGGGCGCCCG
>NZ_JBAMDC010000586.1:0-2974 GCF_036961605.1 Streptomyces sp. KLMMK | reverse complement strand
TTCGGCCTTCGCCACCCTCCTCGACGTGCGGCGGCTGGCGGCCGCCGGCCTGGTCCGCACACCCCGCGCGGACGCCCCGGCCCTGCCGGGACCGCCGCCTCCCACCGCTCCGGAGATCTCCCTGCTGTACCGGATCCGCGACGCCCTGGAGGCCCTGTGACTCCCTGTCCGACCTGCACGGCCTGCACGGCCTGCACGGCCTGCACGAGCGTGCCGTACGCCCGCCCGCACCTGCCGATCCCATGATGAGGCGCGCCTTGAGACAGCTCGCCGGAAGGAGACAGCCGATGACCGCCGCACCCGAGGTGCTCACCGAGCTCCAGGGGCTACGCGCCCGGGTCCCGCACCTGACCGGGGCGATGGTGGCCAGCACCGACGGGCTGGTGATCGCGCACCTGGTCACCGACATGGAGCCGGACGGCGTGGCCGCGCTGACGGCGGCGGCGCTCGGGGTGGGCGCGCGGCTGACGGAAGCCGTGGGCCACGGCGGCTTCCGCGAACTGCTCGTCAGCGGCGAGCGCGGCTACGTGGCGACGTACGCGGCCGGTTCCTCCTGCGTGCTGACGCTCCTGGCCTCGGCCGGCGCCAACGTCGGCCGGCTCAACCTGGAGGCCCGCCGGGCCGGCGCCCGCATCGCCCCCTTGATCGACGGAGCCCTGGAGCGCCCGTGCCGGGCTCCTCTCCCGTCCCGACCCGACAACCAGAGCGGAATCACCTCATGACGAACACCGAAACGGCCCTCAAGGACGCGATGAGCTCGATCGAGGGCGCCCTCGGCGCGGCCCTCGTCGACTACGGCAGCGGCATGGCGCTGGGCACCCTCGGCGGGTCGCAGACCCTCGACCTCAACATCGCCGCGGCCGGCAACACGGACGTGGTCCGGGCCAAGCTGCGGACGATGGAGATGCTCAACATCCAGGACTCCATCGAGGACATCCTCATCACGCTCGGCTCGCAGTACCACATGATCCGGCTGCTGACCGGCCGCGGCGGCAACGGCCTCTTCCTCTACCTGGTGCTGGACGCCCGGCGCGCCAATCTGGCGATGGCGCGCCACCAGCTCAAGCGGATCGAGGCGGAACTGGAGGTGTAGCCGGGCTCCGGCGGCGGGCCTAGTGGCGGTTGCCCGTCCCGTTGTGGTCCACCAGCGAGATGTGCTCCGCGAGGTGCGACAACGGATTGTTGCCGTTGTCGATCGCAGATCCCTTGGTGCACTGCTGTTGCTGCTGCGACGTGAGCACCGGGATGTCCTGCAGCCCGATGTTGTTGAGCAGGACGCCCTGCACACCGATCTTGCCGACGCCGATGCACAGGTCGTTGAGCGTGCCCTGGACCGCGGTGGTCTGCGGGCTCATGTAGCCGCCGGTGAGCGTCGCACCGGAGCCCGTCCGCGCGCCGTTGGCGTTGGCCACCTCCCGGCCGTCGCCGGCGGCCGCTGCGGGTCCGGCGATCACGCCGACCGCCGAGGCCGTCAAGGCCGTTGCGGCCATCACCTTCTTGAGCACGTCCACACCTTTCGCTCGGTCCGCGTTCCCGGAGGAGCGCGCACTGAGTAACCCCCCGATGCCGTAAATGTTCCGGCTTGTCACCCATTCGACCTCCGCCCGACCCGGGCCGCTTGCCTTCACGTTGCGTAGTCGACAAGATGCGGTGCGTCATCAACCGTGCGGGCTCGTCAGCGGAGCCCGGTCCGCCAGGAAAGGTCGTACGCGTGCATCCGGAGGGCTCAGAGGGTTCGGCGGAGAACGAACGGGCCGTGGCCGTCGTCGGGGCGGCCTGCCGGCTGCCCGGGGGCATCGGCGACCTCGCGGGGTTGTGGGAGGCCCTGGAGCAGGGGCGGGACCTGGTCACCCGGGTGCCCGGGGACCGCTTCGAGACGGCCCGCTTCGTGGACGAGTCGGCGCGGCGCCCGGGCAAGAGCTACACGGCGGCGGGCGGCTTCCTGGACGACATCGCGGGCTTCGACGCCGGCTACTTCGGCGTCTCGCCCCGGGAAGCCGCGCAGATGGACCCCCAGCAGCGGATGCTCCTGGAGATGACGGCCGAGGCCCTCGACGACGCCGCGATCGACCCGGCCGCGCTGGCCGGCTCGGACACCGCCGTGTACGTGGGGGTCTCCGACGCCTCCTACGGCGCACAGCAGATGCTGCGGATCGAGGGGGTCGACGCCTACACCATGGCGGGCGGCGCGGCGTCGATCACGGCGAACCGGATCTCGTACGCCTTCGACCTGCGCGGCCCCAGCATGGCCGTGGACACCGCGTGCTCCTCGGCGCTCGTGGCGCTGGACCGCGCGTGCCGGACGCTGCGCGAGGGCACCAGCCGCACGGCCGTGTCCGCCGGCGTGAACGTGCTGCTGAGCCCCTACCCGTACGTCGGGTTCTCACAGGCGTCGATGCTCTCGCCGCGCGGCAGGTGCGCGCCGTTCTCCGCCGCGGCCGACGGCTACGCGCGGGCCGAGGGCGGCGGGGTCGTCGTCCTGAAGCTGCTGCGCGACGCGCTGGCCGACGGGGACCGCATCCACGGGGTGATCCTGGCGTCGGCGGCCAACAGCGACGGGCGGACGGCGGGGCTGGCGCTGCCGAACCCGCGGGCGCAGGAAGCCCTGTTGACGTCGGTGTACGAGCAGGCCGGCGTGGATCCCGACGACGTCGTCTACCTGGAGGCGCACGGCACGGGGACGCCCGCCGGGGATCCGGTCGAGTGCGAGGCCATCGGCCGGGCGCTGGGGACGCGCCGCCGCACGGGTGCGCTGCCGATCGGCTCGGTCAAGTCCAACCTGGGCCACCTCGAACCGGCTTCGGGGATGGCGGGGCTGTTCAAGGCGCTCCTGGTGCTCCGGCACGGCCGGATCCCCGCGTCCCTGCACGCCGTTCCCCTCAACCCGGGCATCGACTTCGAGGGCCTGGGGCTCGCCCCCGCCACGGAGGCCCGCCCGGTCGGCGAGGTGCCGGGGCGGCCGGTCGCGGGCGTC
>NZ_JBAMDC010000585.1:0-2986 GCF_036961605.1 Streptomyces sp. KLMMK | reverse complement strand
CGGCTGCGGATCCGGCTGTGCGCGACGCGGCACGCGGAGTACGCCGCGCAGAGCCCGGTGCGGCGGCTGCTCGTCGCCGTCGAGGCCGGACTGCCCGAGCTGGCCCTGCGCATCCTCCGCGAGCGCGTGCGCGTCCGGGGCGCCGGGCACACCCTGGCCGCGCTCGCCCCCGCGCTCGGCGACGTGAGCGCCTGGAACGCGCTGACGGACGGCAATCCGTTCAACGACGCGGCGGCCTGGCACACCGTCACGGGCACCGCGGCCGGGGCCGCTTCCGTGCCCGGCCCCCGCACCGGGGCCCGGCCCGGCCTCCTCCGGAGCCGGGAGAGGGCCGTCGCCGAGCCGCCCGACCCGGCGTTCCTCGACGGCCTGGACGACGACGGCGGCATCACCGCCCACCTGCGCAATCTGGCGGCCCTCGGCCACAGCAGGATGCTCACCCGGCACGTCACCGGCCCGGACGGCGTCGCCCGCTGCCTGGTGCTGCTGCCCGGCCCGGGGTTCGTCCTGCCGCGCACGGCCTCCCCGCAGGAGCTGGTCGGGGCCGTCGCCGGGCTGGGCCGCGGCGACTCCCCGTACACCCGGGCCGTCCGCGAGGCCCTGCTGCGCACGGTGCCCGAAGGAATGCCGGTCGCGCTCGTCGGGCACGGCCACGGCGGCGTGACGGCCGGGCACCTGGCCTGCGCCCCGGAGGCGGGCACCCGCCTGCGGCTCACGCACGTCGTCGCCATCGGCTCCCCGGCCGCAGCCCGGCGCCCGAACGACCCCCGCACCCGCCTCGTCACCCTCGCCGAGGAGCACGACCTGACGCCCCGTCTGGGAGGCAGCAGCCCCGTCCCGGCCCTCCCCCCGCCCCCCAGCCTGCTGGAGATCACCTGGGCGGACCCCTCGTACGACGTCCCGCAGTGCCACGGCGCGGAGGCCTACGCCCACAGCCTCGACAAGACCGCCCCCGAGGCCCGCGACCGGGTGGACGAGCTGCTCGCCCCGTACCGGGGCCGGGCCGGGCGGTCCGTCGTCCACCGCCTCCCGGCCGGATAGGCCGGCGCGCCCGAGTGTCCGAAGCACCTTCTGCAACCCTCACGGAGAACTGTCGATGACGCCGGTACCGCGCCGCCGCGAGTGGCACTCCCTCCCCTTCCCCCTCGCGCTGCTGGAACTCAGGAGACAGCGGCAAGTGCTGCGGGCGCACAACCTGCACGACACCTACGGCGCCGGCGGGGAGCGCCCCCGCACGCCCACCGCCGCGCTGCTCCCGCACCGCAGCTACGACGGCTCGGGGTACGACCCCGCCGATGCCGACATGGGCCGGGCGGGCACCCGGTTCGACCGCAACTGCGCCCTGCCGGAGACCTTCCCCGAGCCGGAGGACGACGGCCTGCTCTCGCCCAGTCCCCGGGAGGTCAGCCGGCAGCTGCTGCGCCGCTCCGGCTTCCGCCCGGCCACGGGGCTGAACCTGCTGGCGGCGGCCTGGATCCAGTTCCAGAACCACGGCTGGTTCAGTCACGGGGAGAACAAGACCGACGGCCCGCTGGACGTGCCGCTGGCCGCCGACGACGACTGGCCGCAGTGCCCGATGCTCGTCCGCCGTTCCCGCCCCGACCCCGCCCGCCGCCCCGGCTCCACCGGCCCGGCGCACCCGCCCACGTACGAGAACACCGTCAGCCACTGGTGGGACGGCTCCCAGCTCTACGGTTCGAGCGAGGAGCGCTGCCGGGCCCTGCGCACGGGCGAGCGGGGCAAGCTCGCCCTGCCGGACGGGCGGCTGCCCGACGAGACGGCGCCGGGGCTGTCCGGCATCGACCTCACGGGCTTCAACGACAACTACTGGGTCGGGCTGTCCCTGCTGCACACGCTCTTCGCCAAGGAGCACAACGCCATCTGCGACCGGATCGCCGCCGCCCACCCCACGTGGGGGGACGAGCGGCTCTTCCAGACGGCCCGGCTCGTCAACGCCGCCGTCATGGCGAAGATCCACACCGTGGAGTGGACCCCGGGGGTGGTCTCCCACCCCGTCACCCGGGCGGCCATGCACATGAACTGGTACGGCGTCCTGCCGGCCCGGGTGCGGCGCCGGGTCGGCCGGTTCGGCACCGGAGAGTCGCTGTTCGGCATCCCCGGCTCCCCCACGGACCACCACACCGCCCCGTATTCGATGACCGAGGAGTTCGTCGCGGCCTACCGGCTGCACCCCCTCATCCGCGACGAGTACGCGATCCACTCCCACCGTACGGGCGCGCTGGTCGAGCGGACGGGCTTCGACGAACTGCAGGCGCTGGCCACCCGCCCGGCGGTGGACAGGTACGGCCTCGCCGACCTGCTGTACTCCTTCGGCGTGATGAACCCCGGTGACATCACGCTGCACAACCACCCCGACTGCCTGCGCGACCTCGCGCGGATCTCCGGCGAGCACGTGGACGTCGGCGCGGTGGACATCCTGCGCGACCGGGAGCGGGGCGTCCCTCGCTACACCGCGCTGCGTGCGGCGCTGCACCGCCCGCCGGTCTCCGGTTTCGAGGAGCTGACGGGGGGTGACGTGGGGCTCGCGGCCGAGCTGCGCGAGGTCTACGACGGCCGGCTGGACCGCGTCGACACCATGGTCGGCATGTACGCCGAGCAGCGGCCGCGGGGGTTCGCGTTCAGCGACACGGCGTTCCGGGTGTTCGTCCTGATGGCGTCCCGGCGGCTGAAGAGCGACCGCTTCTTCACCCGGGACTACCGTCCGGAGATCTACACCCCCGAGGGCATGGAGTGGATCGACCGCACCGGTATGACCGATGTGCTGATGCGCCACCACCCGGAGCTCGCCCCGGCGCTGCGGGGGGTGCGCAATGCGTTCGCGCCCTGGCGGATGCTGCGGCCCGGGGGAATCCGGTGACGGGCGCCGGCGCGGAGCAGGCGCCCTGGTCGCAGCCCGTCCGGGCGCAGGCCTGCTCGCTGCGGGAGCAGGCGGCCCGGCTGCGGTCGAGCGCCGAGGAGGTGGCCT
>NZ_JBAMDC010000584.1:0-3000 GCF_036961605.1 Streptomyces sp. KLMMK | reverse complement strand
GCCGCTGGGCCTGCTGCAGGACGGCAGCCTCTCCAGCCCGCGGGACGACGAGAGCAACCTCGCCGGCTGGTACGCGGACGGGGCGGCGCCCGGCGCGACCGGCACCGCCGTCGTCGCCGGCCACGTCGACACCGCCACCGGGCCGGCCGTCTTCTACAACGTCGGCGCCCTGAAGAAGGGGTACCGGGTGGAGGTGGCGCGCGCGGACGGCCGCACGGCGCTGTTCACCATCGACGCGATCGAGGTGTACAGCCGGACGGACTTCCCGTCACAGAAGGTGTACGGGCCGTCGAAGCGCGCCGAGCTGCGGGTGATCACCTGTGGCGGGGGGTTCTCCGAGGAGAGCCACGCCTACCTGGGCAACGTGGTCGTCTACGCCCACCTCACCGGGGTGCGGTGAGGGCACGCGGCCGGCTGTTCCCGGCCGCGGCCCCGGCGCCCTCCGGCCCGCCTACGCCGCTTCCCGCAGCTCCGTGAGCAGCTCCAGGATCCGCTCGCCGTGCTTCGCCAGCTTGCTCTCGCCCACGCCGCTCACCCCGGACAGCGCTTCGAGGGAGGCGGGTGCGGCCGTCGCGATCTCCCGCAGCGTCGCGTCGTGGAAGATCACGTAGGCGGGGACGCCCTGCTCCTTCGCCGTGGCCGCGCGCCAGGCCCGCAGCGCCTCGAAGACCGGGACCGCCTCGGCGGGCAGGTCCGCGGGCGCGGCCCGCTTGCCGGAGCCCGAACCCGAGCCGCCCGACTTCGCCGAGGCCCGCGCCGGCCGCTCGGGCTCGCTGCGCAGCCGCACCTCGCGCCGGCCGCCGAGCACCTCGCCGCTGGCCTCGGTGAGGACGAGCGCGCCGTAGTCGCCCTCGACGGCGAGCAGCCCCTGCGCCAGCAGCTGCCGCACCACGCCCCGCCACTGCGCGACGCTCAGGTCGGTGCCGATGCCGAAGACGGTGAGGCCGTCGTGGTCGTGCTGGATGACCTTCGCGGTCTTCTTGCCCAGCAGGATGTCGATGATCTGGCCCGCGCCGAACTTCTGCCGCCGCTCGCGCGCCAGCCGGTAGACCGCGGAGAGGAACTTCTGGGCGGCGACGGTGCCGTCCCAGGTCTCGGCGGGCGTGAGGCAGGTGTCGCAGTTGCCGCAGGGGCCGCTCTCCTGCCCGAAGTACGCCAGCAGCCGCACCCGGCGGCACTCGACGGTCTCGCACAGGGCCAGCATCGCGTCGAGGTGGGCGGCCAGCCGGCGGCGGTGGGCCTCGTCCCCCTCGGAGCCGTCGATCATCTTGCGCTGCTGGACGACGTCCTGCAGGCCGTAGGCGAGCCAGGCCGTGGACGGCAGGCCGTCGCGCCCGGCGCGGCCCGTCTCCTGGTAGTACCCCTCGACGGACTTGGGCAGGTCGAGGTGGGCGACGAAGCGGACGTCGGGCTTGTCGATGCCCATGCCGAAGGCGATCGTGGCCACCACGACGACGCCGTCCTCGCGCAGGAACCGCGCCTGGTTGGCGGCGCGGGTGCCCGCGTCGAGCCCCGCGTGGTACGGCAGGGCGTCGATGCCGTGCTGCACCAGGAAGTGCGCCGTGTCCTCCACGCTCTTGCGGGAGAGGCAGTAGACGACGCCCGCGTCCCCGGCGTGCTCGGTGCGCAGGAGCTCCAGGAGCTGCTTCTTCGGGTCGTTCTTCGGCGCGATGCGGTACTGGATGTTGGGCCGGTCGAAGCTCGCGACGAAGTGCCGGGCGTCCTGCAGCTTCAGCCGGGACGCGATCTCGGTGTGGGTGGCCTCGGTGGCCGTCGCGGTCAGGGCGATGCGCGGCACGTCCGGCCAGCGCTCGTGCAGGGCGGACAGGGCCAGGTAGTCCGGCCGGAAGTCGTGGCCCCACTGGGCCACACAGTGCGCCTCGTCGATGGCGAAGAGGGAGATCTTGCCGCGGTCGAGCAGGCGCAGCGAGCTCTCCACGCGCAGCCGCTCGGGCGCGAGGTAGAGCAGGTCGAGCTCGCCGGCGAGGAACTCGGCCTCGACCATCCGCCGCTCGTCCGCGTCCTGCGTGGAATTGAGGAAGCCCGCGCGCACGCCGAGGGCGCGCAGCGCGTCCACCTGGTCCTGCATGAGGGCGATGAGCGGGGAGACGACGACACCGACGCCGGGCCGGACCAGGGCCGGGATCTGGTAGCACAGCGACTTGCCGCCGCCGGTGGGCATCAGGACGAGCGCGTCGCCGCCGGCGACGACGTGCTCGATGATCGCTTCCTGATCGCCCCGGAAGGCGTCGTAACCGAAGACGCGCCGCAGGCAGCCCAGAGCCTCACTGCCCGAAGCGTCGGGTGTGGGGGAGGGGGAAGGGACGGGGTCAGCGGGGCGGGCGGTCTCGGTGAGGTCGGCCATGCGGAAAGTCTAGGGCGGGCCGCCGACACGCACGGGGGCCTGTGGATAACTCACGGGTGCCCGACGCTGGGGGGCCGGGCATGGCCGGGTCGGGTCGGGGTCGGGTCGGGCAGGGCCGGGCCGGGCGCGGACCCGGCCCCGCGATCTACGCGACCTCGATCCCGTAGTCCCCGAGCAGCTCCTCCAGCCCGCCCTCGTACCCCTGCCCGCCCAGGACGAAGTCCCAGTCGCCGTTCGCGCGCCGCCGGAAGGAGCCGAGGACGAGCGCGGTCTCGCCCGCCCGGCCGTCGGAGACCTCCAGCTGCCCCAGCTCGGCGCCGGCGCCGTCCGCCAGCCGGATCCGGGCGTCGGTGAACCCCGCCAGGTCGGCGTCCGGATTGACGGCCGGGTCGACGGCCGCGACGAGCACGAGCCGGTCGGCGTCCGCCGGGAGCGCCTCGAAGGCGACGCGGACGGCCGCCTTGTCCCCGCGGGGCGGCGGCACGGCGCGCACGGCCCCGTCGGGGGTCGCGGGGTTGTTGAAGAAGACGAAGTGCTCGTCGCTGAGCACGCGGGTGCCCCGGCAGACGAGGGCGCAGACGTCGAGGGCGACGGCGCCGGACCAGGACATGCCGAGAACGTTGTGGTCACCGGGG
>NZ_JBAMDC010000583.1:0-3009 GCF_036961605.1 Streptomyces sp. KLMMK | reverse complement strand
CCTCCGCGGCCGCCACGCCGCGCCGGGCGCCCACCCCCACATACACGGCGGGTGCCGCGGCGGGTACAGGTGCGAGGGCCGGAGCCGCAGGGGATACTGCAGCCGCGAGAAGGGTGGAACCGTGCCGGTCGTGATCGCCATGGGCGCGTTCCTGATGACGCTGCTCGGCGGCTGGGCCGCGCACCGCATCACCGACCGCAGACATCTCGTCCTGGGGTTCGCGGGCGGGCTGATGCTCGGCGTCGTCGGCCTCGACCTGCTGCCCGAGGCCCTGGAGGCCGCCGGCCGGGACGTCTTCGGGGTGCCGGCCGCCCTGCTGTGCTTCGTCGCCGGCTTCCTCGCCGCCCACGCGGTCGAGCGGCTCCTCGCCGTCCGCAAGGCCGCCCACGGCGTCAGCGCCGCCGACCGCACCCCGCAGGTCGGCCTCACCGCGGCCGCCGCCCTCGTCGGTCACAGCGCCATGGACGGCGTCGCCATCGGCGCGGCCTTCCAGGTCGGCCACGGCGTGGCGGTCGCCGTCGCCGTGGCCGTCATCGCGCACGACTTCGCGGACGGCTTCAACACGTACACGATCACCGACCTGTACGGGAACGACCGGCGCCGCGCCCTCCTGATGCTCGCCGCGGACGCCGTCGCCCCCCTCATCGGCGCGGCGTCCACCCTGCTGTTCACCCTTCCGGCCGGATTCCTCGGCGTCTACCTCGGGTTCTTCGGCGGCGTCCTGCTCTACCTGGCCACGTCCGACATCCTCCCCGAGGCCCACCACACCCACCCGGCCGTCTCCACGCTCGCCTGCACGGCGGCCGGGGCGGGCTTCATCTGGCTGGTCGTGGGCCTCGCTCACTGACGCCCGCCGGCACCGCCCGCGGTCGCTGCCGCCGCCGCCACCAGGCGGGCGGCCGTGCCCGGGGCGCCCGCCCAGTGCACGTGGAGGTACGAGGCGTGCACCCCGTCGCGCACGAAGCCCTCCGTGCGGCGCTCCGGGTGAGTGAACCCCCAGGCGGGGGTCCCGCCCGCGCCCGGCTCGGTCACCGTGCGGTGGAACTCGTGCCCCCGGACGCGGGTGCCCGCCTGCGCCAGCACGTTGTCCGCGATGGCCACCGCCTCGCGGTAGCCGAGGGTGAGACGGCCGGACATGCGGGCGTCCGCGGGGAGCACGCCGCACATGGGCCTGCCGTCCAGCGAACGCGAAAGGTAGAGCAGGCCCGCGCACTCCGCGACGACCGGGGCGCCGGTTGCCGCGAGGGCGGCGACCTCTTTGCGGAGGGGTTCGTTCGCGGAGAGCTCCGGGGCGTAGACCTCGGGGAATCCGCCGCCTATGACGAGGGCGGCGGTGCCTTCCGGGAGGGCCTCGTCGCGGAGGGGGTCGAAGGTGACGACCTCCGCGCCGGCCGCCCGCAGCAGCTCGGTGTGCTCCGCGTAGGAGAACGTGAACGCCGGGCCGCCGGCCACGGCGATCACCGGCCTGCTCTCCGGGTGCGGCCCGGTGGCCGTTTTGTGGGCAGGGACGGGGTGGGAAGCCGGGGCGCCTGCCCGCAAACCATGGGGAGCCCACGGCTCGTCCACCAGCGGAGGCGCGCTGCGCGCCAACGCCAGCAGCCCCTCCAGGTCGCAGCCCTCCCTGACCCTCGCGGCCTGGGCCGCCACCGCGTCCGTCGCTTCCGTGCTGCGTTCGGCGACCGGGACCAGGCCCAGGTGACGCGAGGGCGTGTGGACCTGCTCGGCGCGGCGTACCGCGCCCAGGACCGGCACGCCCGACTCCGTCAGCGCTTCGCGCAGGAGCGCCTCGTGCCGGTCCGAGCCGACCTTGTTGAGGATGACGCCCGCGACCCGCACCTCCGGGTCCCAGGACGCGAAACCGTGCACCAGCGCGGCCACCGACCGCGACTGCGACGACGCGTCGACGACCAGGACGACCGGGGCCTTGAGCAGCTTGGCCACATGTGCCGTCGACGCCAGCTCGCCCTGCCCGCTCGCCCCGTCGTAGAGCCCCATCACGCCCTCGACGACCGCGACGTCGCAGCCCGCGGCCCCGTGCAGGAACAGCGGGGCGACCCGGTCCGGGCCGCACATGTACGCGTCCAGGTTGCGGCCGGGACGGCCCGTCGCGAGCGCGTGGTAGCCCGGGTCGATGTAGTCCGGGCCGACCTTGTGCGGCGACACGGCGAGCCCCGCGTCCGCGAAGGCCCGCATCAGGCCGGTGGCCACCGTGGTCTTGCCGCTGCCGGAGGCAGGGGCGGCGATGACCAGGCGGGGGATGTGCGTGCTCACCACTCGATGCCCCGCTGGCCCTTCTGCCCGGTGTCCATCGGGTGCTTGACCTTCGACATGTCCGTGACCAGGTCGGCGAAGTCGACGAGCGCCTGCGGGGCGTTGCGGCCCGTGATCACCACGTGCTGGGTGCCGGGGCGGTTGCGCAGCACCTCGATCACCTCGTCCGTGTCGATCCACCCCCAGTGCAGGGGGTAGGCGAACTCGTCCAGCACGTAGAGCTTGTACGCCTCGGCAGCCAGGTCGCGCTTGACCTGCTCCCAGCCCTCGCGCGCCTTGTCCTCGTTGCTCTGCTCGCCGTCCTTGGGGTCGCGCTGGATCCACGACCAGCCCTCGCCCATCTTGTGCCAGGCGACCGTGCCGCCCTCGCCCGACGCACCGAGCACCCGCAGCGCGTTCTCCTCGCCGACCTTCCACTTCGCCGACTTCACGAACTGGAACACCCCGACCGGCCAGCCCTGGTTCCACGCCCGCAGCGCCAGGCCGAAGGCCGCCGTGGACTTGCCCTTGCCGAGGCCGGTGTGGACGAAGACCAGCGGCCGGTTGCGGCGCTGACGCGTGGTGAGTCCGTCGTCGGGAACGACGGTCGGCTGTCCCTGGGGCATTACGCGGCCTTCCTGGTGTGTGCGGTCCGTACGGTGCGTACGAGCGCGGAGACGCTGTCCGCGCGCAGCTCGTCCAGTGTCACGACCGGGCCGCGCAGCTCCCGGCCCAGCTCGGCGGCGAGCCCGAGCCGCA
>NZ_JBAMDC010000582.1:0-3021 GCF_036961605.1 Streptomyces sp. KLMMK | reverse complement strand
CGGTGGTCCGAACGGGCGGGGCCCGGAGAGGGCTTCGAACCGAGCCGGTGCAGGCGCCGCGGGTCCGGACAGGCCCCGCGGCGGCGACGGTGCTCGGCCTGGTCCGGCCCGGTCTCCGCAGGGAGGAGGGGACGGTGGGAGGGCTGTACGCGGGCGGTCCCTGGCCGGGGGTTCTGGGAACGGCCCGGCCGGGGTCGGCGGTGGTCCGGACGGGCGGGGCCCGGAGCGGGCTTCGAACCGAGCCGGTGCAGGCGCCGCAGGCCCGGACAGGCCCCGCGGCGGCGACGGCGCTCGGCCTGGCCCGGCCCGGTCTCCGCAGGGAGCGGACGGTGGGAGGGCTGTACGTGGGCGGTCTCCGGCCGGGGGTTCTGCGGACGGCCCGGCCGGGGTCGGTGGTGGTCCGGACGGGCGGGGCCCGGAGAGGGCTTCGAACCGAGCCGGTGCAGGCGCCGCGGGTCCGGACAGGCCCCGCGGCGGCGACGGTGCTCGGCCTGGCCCGGCCCGGTCTCCGCAGGGAGCGGACGGTGGGAGGGCTGCACGCGGGCGGTCCCCGGCCGGGGCTCCGGGGCCGCCCGGCGCAGGCGACGGCGTTTCCGGTGGCGCCGCCTACGGGGTTTCCGGTGGCCCGGCCCGGCCGTCGGATGGGCCCCGTGCCACCGGTGCCGTTACGGATGGGCCCCGCGCTGCCGGTGCCGCCTCAGGTGCGCCCGGCGCAGCCGGTGCCGTGTCCGGCGGGCCCGGGGCGACCGGGGTGTCCGTGTGGCTCGACGGGCTCGCCCGGCAGCGGCTCGCGAGCGGCCGGCTGGCCGCGCTGGCCCGGCAGGGGCGCATCGCCGGGGTCGTCTCCGACCCGGCCTTCCTCGCCCGGTCCCTGACCCGCGGCCCGTACTACACGGGCCAGCTCGGCGACCTCGCCGAGCGCGGGATCACCGCCGAACGGGCCCTGAAGGCCCTGGCCGTCCACGACATCCGGTGGGCCTGCGACATCCTGCGGCCCGTCCACGAGGCGACCGCGGGCGTCGACGGGCTCGTCTCCGTGAGCCTCGACCCCCGCCTCGCCCACGACGGCGAGGCCACCCTCGCCGAGGCCCGCGCACTGTGGCGGGCCGTCGACCGCGGCAACGCCATGCTCGGCATCCCCGCCACCCCCGCCGGCCTCACGGCCCTCAGCGCCTGTCTCGCCGAGGGCATCAACGTCAACGCCACCCTCGTCCTGTCCGCCGCGCGCCACCGGCAGGCCGGCGAGGCCTACCTGGAGGGGCTGGAGCGGGCGCGCGCCGCGGGGCGTCACCTTCCCGCGCTCGCCTCGGTCGCCTCCTTCCCCGTCAGCCGCGTCGACGCCGCCGTCGACGCCCTCCTCGACCGCGAGGGCACCCTGGAGGCCAGGGCCATGCGCGGCGCCACCGCCGTCGCGGCCGCCCGGCAGCTCCACGCGCAGTACGAGCGCATGCTGGACGAGCCCCGCTGGCACGCCCTGGCCGCTCACGGGGCCCGCCCCCAGCGGCTGCTGTGGACCGCGACGGCCGCCTCCGGCCCCGGTCTCCTGCCCACGCGCTACGCCGCCCCGCTGCTGACGCGCGGCACGGTGACGGCAGTCCCGGAGGAGCTGCTGGAGGAACCGGTCGTGGTGGACGCCGTACCGGCCGGCACCGCGCCCGGTGCCGGTGCGTACGCCGCTGCCGGGCAGCTGCTCGGGCACCTGGAGTGGTTCGGCATCGACCTCGGTGAACTGGCCCTGCGCCTGGAGTCCGAGGCGCTCAAGGAGCTCAACGACGCCTGGCATCAGCTGCTGGACGAGGTCACACTGGCCCTCGACGGAGCGTCCGCGGCCCGCTGAGGCGCCGGCGGCACGGTCCCGTGCGCAGCCCGCACGGGACCGCGCGGCGCCCGTACCGGCCTGGCTTCCTCCCGTACGGGCCTGGCCTCTTGTTCCGGTACGGGCCTGTCCCCTTCTTCCTGTACGGGCCTGCCCTCTTCCCGTACGGGCTGCCTGCTCGCTTCGCCTACGGGGTCGCTCTCTTCGTGTACGCGCGCGTGCAGCTCCCGCTCCCGCACCGACCTGCGCTGCTCCTCCATGATGGCCACCGCCTCGAACGTGGCGTCGACCAGCTCGCGCAGCGCCCGCACCGCCTCCCCGTCGGTCATCTCCCCCGCAGCGTCGAGCCGTTGGTGTGCCCAACGGATGGCCACGGGCGGGTGCTCGACTGTGATCGCCTCGCAGCTGTCCAGCAGGTCGAACAGCGCCGGCTGGGCGTCGATGCCTCCCCGGCCGCCGGGCGAGGCGCTCAGGACGGCGGCCACCCTGCCGGTGAGCGGGCTCGCACCGTCCGGGCGGGAGAGCCAGTCGAGGGCGTTCTTCAGCACGCCGGGCACCGCGCCGTTGTAGCAGGGCGTGCTGATCACCAGGGCGTCGGCGCCCGCGACCAGCGCGCGGGCGGCGGCCACGGCCGGGGTCGCCCCCGTGCCCTCCATGTCCCCGTTGTAGAACGGCAGCCGGCCGATCGGCAGCGAGACCACCGAGGCGGCCGGACGGGTCCGTCCGATGATGCGGCGTACGGCCCTGAGCGCCGCCGAGTTCACCGATGCGGCGCGCAGACTGCCCGAGATCAGTACCACCTTGGTCATGTCGGTCCCCGCTTCTCCGTCGGAGGCCCCGGCGCGGCGCCGGCGCGGGCCGCGGCGAACGGCGGCCCTCCGGCCCTGCCGGACGGTCCGAGGGTAGATCGGCCCGGGGCGGCACGCCCCCGCAACGGGGCCCGTCTGTCAGGTCACCCGGCCCCGTACGGAGCCGACTTGACGCACTGGCGGGCGGGCTGACGCACTCCGCCGCCGCGCGTTGGCCCGGCCGCGCGGACGGCCCACGATGACAGGCACCCGGGCCGTGGGGAGACCCCCGGAACGGCCCCACGGCCCGGACACCCGCCGGCACTGCAATGCGCTGCACCGCACTCCACCGCATTGCACCGCACTCCACCGCACGCCATCGCATTGCACCGCACCGGACCCCATCGCACGGAGTAA
>NZ_JBAMDC010000581.1:0-3025 GCF_036961605.1 Streptomyces sp. KLMMK | reverse complement strand
TCAGGCGGACTTGCGGGTGTCCCGCGGATGAACGGCAATGTTCATGGCACCGGAGCGAAGGACCGCCAGCCGTTCGGCCAGCACCTCCTCCAGCTCCTCGCGGGTACGCCGCTCCATGAGCATGTCCCAGTGCGTACGCGCGGGCTTGCCCTTCTTTTCCTCAGGACCATCGCCGTCCACCAGGAGTGCCACGGCGCCGCACGCCTTGCACTCCCACTCCGGCGGAATCTCCGCCTCTACCGAGAACGGCATCTCGAATCGATGGCCGTTCGGGCATGCGTACTCCACCGCCTGGCGCGGGGCCAGATCGATGCCGCGGTCGGTCTCGTAGCTGGTAACCACAAGTCGCGTGCCGCGGAGAGCTCGCTCACTCATGAATCGTGCCTCCCGGGCTTAGTCGCCCACAGGACAGGTGTCGCTGTCGTCGTCATCCGGTCAACGTCCGGTCGGCGGTGAAGATTCCCGTTGAGGGACATGCGTCGCCCGTCGTGCCGCCCCTTGTTGTACCCACCAACGCCCGTTTTGTCACATCTGGCAACGGATGTCACCCTGTGTTTCTGTCGCTTTAGCGTGCAGTAACGGTTCGTTCGGTGGGTCGAAGGCGTACACTACCGGCCCGCTTGATCCTGGCCTAAACCAGGTCCGGAATTTCGCGCCCGGCCGGGTGTACGGGGGCCGGAGCCGGGGCCTCCGGAAGGGCGAACAGGCGCAGGAAGAACTGCGACAGCGGGCCTATCGCCAGGGCGTAGAAGACCGTTCCCAGGCCCACCGAGCCGCCGAGCACGAACCCCGTCGCCAGCACGACCACCTCGATGCACGTGCGCACCAGGCGCACCGAGCGCCCCGTCCGCCGGTGCAGCCCCGTCATCAGGCCGTCGCGCGGACCCGGGCCGAACCTGGCCGAGATGTACAGCCCGGTCGCCACCGCGCACAGCGCCACCGCGAAGGCCAGCAGCGGGATCCGTATCCACAGCGACCGCGGGTCGGGCACCAGGCTCAGCGTCGCGTCCATGGCCAGGCCGATGACCAGCACGTTGGAGACCGTGCCCAGGCCGGGGCGCTGCCGCAGCGGGATCCACAGCAGCAGCACCAGTGCGCCGATCGTGATCGACGCCGTGCCGATCGACATCCCCGTGTGCTCCGCGACGCCCTGGTTCAGCACGTCCCACGGCGCGAGCCCCAGTCCCGCCCGCAGCTGCAGCCCCGCGCTCACGCCGTACAGCGCGAGCCCGACGTAGAGCTGCAGCAGCCGGCGGGCGAGGGACGCCCCTCCCGGTGCACCTCCCGGCGCGCCTTCCGACTCCGGCGCGCCTTCCGACGGGCCTTCCGGTGCCCCTCCCGGCGCTCCCCCTGATGCGGGCACGGTTCCTCCTGACGCTCGGCACGCGCCCCGAAGGCGGCGTGGACGGTACAAGTGGCGGCCACCTGCAGTGGTGCAAGTGGCCTGCCGCATGACAGTCTGGGATACAGGTGGACGCAAGATCCATGGCCAATCCTCGGAAGGTGGACCGATTCAGATGAGTCATTGGACCTCCTCGGTGGGGGCGCAGAAGCTCGCCCGCCTTCTCGGCTCGCAGCGCGACCGCGAGGCGCAGGGCGGCCGCGGCACCGTCACGCCGCTCGGCGGACGCCGCGCCCCCGCCTACCGCTCGCTCGCGGACGGCATCCGCCTGCTCGTCCTCGAAGGCCGCGTCCCCGTCGCCGCCCGGCTGCCCGCCGAGCGCGAGCTCGCCGCCGCCCTCTCCGTCAGCCGCACCACCGTCGCCGCGGCCTACGAAGCCCTGCGCAGCGAGGGCTTCCTCGAGTCCCGGCGCGGCGCCGGCAGCTGGACCGCGGTGCCCGCGGGCAACCCGCTGCCCACCCGCGCCCTGGACCCCCTGCCCCCCGAGGCCGCCGGCTCCGTCATCGACCTCGGCTGCGCCGCCCTGCCCGCCGTCGAGCCCTGGCTCGGCCGCGCCGTCCAGGGCGCCCTGGAGGAGCTCCCGCCCTACGCGGCCACCCACGGCGACTACCCCGCCGGCCTGCCCGCCCTGCGCCAGGCCATCGCCGACCGCTACACCGCCCGCGGCGTGCCCACCATGCCCGAGCAGATCATGATCACCACGGGGGCCATGGGGGCCGTCGCCGCCATCTGCCGGCTCTTCGCCGGCCGCGGCGAGCGCGTCGCCGTCGACTCGCCCTCCTACGCCAACGTCCTGCAGCTCATGCGCGAGGCCGGCGCCCGCCTGGTGCCCGTCGCCATGGCCGACGGGCTCGGCGGCTGGGACCTGCCGGCCTGGCGCCAGGTGCTGCGCGACGCCGCCCCCCGCATGGCCTACGTCATCGGCGACTTCCACAACCCCACCGGAGCCCTCGCCACCGAGGAACAGCGCCGTCAGCTCGTCGAGGCGGCGCGCGCCGCGGGCACCCTGCTCGTCGCCGACGAGACCATGGCCGACCTCTGCCTGGAACCCGGCCTGGAACTGCCGCGCCCCGTCTGCGCCTTCGACCCCGCCGGCAACGCCGTCATCACCGTCGGCTCCGCCAGCAAGTCCTTCTGGGCCGGGCTGCGCATCGGCTGGGTGCGGGCCGCACCCGAAGTGATCCGCAGCCTGGTCGCCGCCCGCGCCTACGCCGACCTCGGCACACCCGTGCTCGAACAGCTCGCCGTCACCTGGCTGCTGACCACCGAGGGCTGGGACGCCGCCGTCGCCATCCGGCGGACCACGACGCGCGAGAGCCGCGACGCCCTCGTCGCGGCGGTCCGGCGGCACCTGCCCGAATGGGAGTTCACCGTCCCGCGCGGCGGCCTCACCCTGTGGGTGCGCACCGGCGGCCTCTCCGGCTCCCGCATCGCCGAGGCGGGCGAACGCCTCGGCGTACGCGTGCCGTCGGGCCCCCGCTTCGGCGTCGACGGCGCCTTCGAAGGCTACGTGCGCCTCCCGTTCACCGTCACCGGCGCCGTCGCCGAGGAAGCGGCCTCCCGCCTGGCGGAGGCGGCCCGCCTGGTGGCAAGCGGCGCGACGGCTGCGGTGGAGGCGCCGCG
>NZ_JBAMDC010000580.1:0-3029 GCF_036961605.1 Streptomyces sp. KLMMK | reverse complement strand
TCCAGCGGCACGGAGGCGAGGGCGAGGGCGACCAGCTGGCTGCCTTCGTCCTGCACGCCGGCACGGCCCTCCGCGACGGCCTCCAGCGCCCCGGGCTCGCCGCCCTCGGCGAGCCGCACCGCATACGGCGACCAGCGGCCGGGCAGCGCCGACTCCTCGCCTACGGCCGCCAGCAGCTCGTCCGTCGTGGAGCGCCCCGGCCGCGCGACGAGCGTCACCTCCGGCCGCTCGTTGTCGGCCTCCAGCAGGTCCTCGATGCCGGCGCGGCCGCCGCCGAGCGCGTCCCACAGGGCGGAGACGACCCAGCGCGGGTGCGCGTGCACCACGGCGAGGTGCTCCTCGGGATCGTCCTCGTACGGCGGGGCGACCTTTTCCAGCCACTCCTCCAGATCGTGCGCGGTGATCTTCCGCAGCACGGCGTTCACGAACTTCGCCCGGCCGTCGCCGAGGACGACGCGCGCCAGCTCGACGCTCGCGGAGACCGCCGCGTGCGGCGGGATGCGCGTGCCGAGCAGCTGGTGCGCCCCGAGGCTCAGCACGTCCAGGACCGGCGGGTCCACCTCGCGCAGCGGCCGGTCGACGCACGAGGCGATGATCGCGTCGTACGTCCCCTGGCGGCGCAGCGTCCCGTAGACGAGCTCCGTGGCGAGCGCGGCGTCGCGCGCGTCGAAGTCGCCCTTCTCCCGGGCCTTGCGCAGCAGCGGCGGCAGGACCAGGTTCGCGTACGCGTCCCGCTCGTCGACCGCCCGCAGCGCCTCGAAGGCGAGGATCCGCACCGGGTCCTTCTTGGGCCGGCGGTAGGGCTTTGCGGGGCGGCGTGCGGGACGGTCGTTCACGAAAGGTGCTCCGGGGCTGGGGTGGCGAAGGTGTCCAGCCTACGCTCTGCCCTCAGGCCGCGCCGAGGCGCTCGCCTGCGGCGATACGGACGCCGCGGGCCCAGTCGGCGGCCTTCATCGGCTTCTTGCCCTGCGGCTGGACCCACTGCAGCTCGACGGGGTGGGAACCGGTCCCCACGTGCACGGAGTTCTTGGCGGCGGCGATCTCGCCGGGCGCGAGGCCGTCCTGAGCGGGAGCGGGCACCAGCGACATGACCTTCAGCCGCTCGCCGCGGAAGAGCGTCCAGGCGCCCGGCGCCGGGGCGCACCCGCGGACCACCCGGTCCACGCGCAGGGCGGGCGCGGACCAGTCGATCCGGGCGTCCTCGACATTGATCTTCGGGGCGAGGGAGACGCCCTCGGCGGGCTGCGGCACGGCCTTGAGCGAGCCGTCCTCGATGCCGTCCATGGTGGCCGCGAGCAGCCCGGAGCCGGCGAATGCCAGCCGGGTCAGCAGGTCGCCGCTGGTGTCGGTGGGCCGCACCTCCTCGGTGACCACGCCGTAGACGGGGCCCGAGTCCAGGCCCTCCTCGATCAGGAAGGTGGAGGCGCCGGTGACCTCGTCGCCCGCGAGGATCGCGTGCTGGACCGGGGCCGCGCCGCGCCACGCGGGCAGCAGCGAGAAGTGCAGGTTGACCCAGCCGTGCACGGGGATGTCCAGGGCGGCCTTCGGCAGCAGCGCGCCGTAGGCGACGACCGGGCAGCAGTCCGGGGCGATCTCGCGCAGCCGGGCGAGGAAGTCCTCGTCGCGCGGGCGCGCGGGCTTGAGCACCTCGATGCCGGCCTCCGCCGCGCGCTCGGCGACGGGGCTCGCCACCAGGCGGCGGCCGCGGCCGGCGGGGGCGTCGGGCCGCGTGACGACGGCGACGACCTCGTGGCGGTCCGAGGCGAGCAGGGCGTCGAGGGCGGGGACGGCGACCTCGGGGGTACCGGCGAAGACGAGCCTCATGGGTGGCGAACTACCTCTCCTCGAGCGCCGAGCGGAACGGCCCACCAGTCTAAAGGGCCCGGCCCCGAGGGGGCGTACGGATTGTCACGCGCCTCATTCCGGCGGATGTGCGCCCCCATACCGTGACCCGGCGGCCAATGGCGCGTTGTGGTCAAGAGAGATTGACCGAATCGGGCCGCATCCGCGGCCCTCCATCCGTTGCTCGTCGACTGACGCGTCAACTCTCGTCTTTTTCCGTCCTTTTACCCCGCCGGTCCGAGAGGCTTCTTCATGGCCGACCACGCAACCCACGACGCCCAGGCACGGGCCAGCCTGCATCTGTTGGTCCGGGACATCGAGCGGGTCCGCAGGCAGGTGGACGCCCTGCGCACCCTCACCGCTCAACTGGGCAACGTCTACCGCCCGCGGCGCACGGGCCCCTCGGCCGGCTTCGTCGTCTACGGGCGGGCACCCGCGCCGACCGTACGGCTGGCGCAGGAGTTGCGGGACAGCGTCGAGACCCTGGTGACCGCCGCGGTCGACTTCGACCGCTCTCTGGGCTTCTCGTGGGACGCGGTGGGCTCGGCCCTCGGGGTCACCAAGCAGGCGGTGCACCGCCGTTACGGAGCGCGCCGTGCCAACGGGCAGGGGGCGGCGGAGGCCGCGGAGGCGGTGCGCACAGCCGAGCCGGCGCCGGCGCCGGTGCCGGTGGTCCCGGCGGCCCGCACCGTCCCCGGCCAGGTGCCCGCCCCCGCCCTCCGCGAGGAACAACGCCCCCCGGCCTTCCCCGGCCCCCGCAACGGCTAGCCCTGCGGGCGGCTCCCGGGACGACGGCCCGGGCCCGGGCCGGCATCACCGGACACGTTGCCGGGGGTTGCTCGCCGGGCACCCCGCTTCCGCCTCGGCGGCGAGCAACCGCAAACGACGCATCCGGCGGTGCCGGGCCCGCCTCAGGTCGCTTCGGCACCGCCGAACCCCGGCATCGGTGTTGATCGCCATCGCGGCGGATTCAAGGGGCGAAGCCCCGAATCCTGCGTGCCACGCGCCGGGCACCCCCGGCTCACGCTGTGGCCTGGTGATGGGGGCGCCGCCCCCATCCCCTCCGCCGCAACGGCGCTCAGCCCACCGCGAGGTGACCGGCGGTGCCGAGCCGGACCGCGGGCGATGCGGTCGCACCCCCGCCGGAGGCGGCCGGCGAGCCGTCAGCCGATGTCCGGTGGGTCGAC
>NZ_JBAMDC010000058.1:0-26501 GCF_036961605.1 Streptomyces sp. KLMMK | reverse complement strand
ACAGGGCCGCCCGGGCCGCGGCCGCCACCCGTTCCGGGGTGAGGCCGTGGTGGCCGTACAGGCCCTGGGCGTACCGGCCCCGGCCGGGCGTGCCGGTGTCGAAGTGGTCCAGGCACACGTGCTCGCCGGTTCCGCCGAGGAGCTGGTACCGGCCCACTTCCGCGGCCGCCCCCACCGAGACGGTGGCGGGCGCGCCGGGCGGCAGGACGGCGTCGCGGTAGGCGCCGCTCTGCCGGTGGAACCACGTGGCGCAGGGCATCGACACCACGCGCGTGGCGATGCCCTCGCGCTGCAGGATGCGGCGTGCGTCCAGGGCGGTCGGCACCTCGCCGCCCGCGGCGACGAGGACCACGTCGGGGGCCGCGGCGGCCAGGTCGGCGTCGTGGGCCTCGGCGAGGATGTAGCCGCCGCGGGCGGCCCCGTCGCCTGCGGCGACGGGGACTTCGGTGATCTGGGCGGGGTTCATGCGACGGGCACCTCCGGAGCGAGAGCGGCGAGCAGTCCGCCCACGATGCGGGGTCCTCCTTGAGTGAGGACCGATTCCGCGTGGAACTGCATGGAGGCGAAGTGGGGCCCGCGCAGCGCGTGCACCTCGCCGGTGAGCGGATCGCGGCTGACACCGACCGTGCCGACGCCCTCCACGTCCACGCTGTCGCGGTCGCTGCGGGCGGCGAAGGTGTTGTAGAAGCCGACGCGCTCGCGGCTGCCGAAGAGGTCGATCTCGCGCTGGACGCCCTGGTTGGGGACGTCCCGGCGGACGAGCTCGAAGCCGAGGGCGAGGGAGAGCACCTGGTGGCTGAGGCAGACGGCGAGGAAGGGCCGCCGTTCGTCCAGGAGGGCACGGACGGCGCCCCGCAGGTGGGCGATCTTGGGGTGGCGGCCGTCGCGCGGGTCGCCGGGGCCGGGCCCCATCACGACGAGGTCGTGCCCTCCGAAGGCGTACGGCTCGTCGAAGCGCCTGACCGTCACCGTCAGCCCCATGGCGCGCAGCTGATGGCCGATCATGGAGGTGAAGGTGTCCTCGGCGTCGACGACCAGGACGCGCCGCCCGGCCAGGCCGGGTGCGGTGAGCGCCCGGTCGGCCTCCTCGGCGAGCCAGAAGCCGGCGATGCTGTCGTTGCGCTGCTCCAGGGCGGCGCGGACGCTCGGGTGGCCGCCGAACCGGGCGGCGCCGCCGGACTCCAGGGCGGAGATCAGCCCGGCGGCCTTGGCGCGGGTCTCGGCGACCTCGGAGGCGGGGTCGGAGTGGCGCACGAGGGTGGCGCCCACCCCGATCCGCACGCTCCCGGTGCGGTCGATGTCCGCGGTGCGGATGAGGATCGACGAGTCCAGGGTGCGCTCGCCGTGCGCGTCGCGCCCGATGAGGGCGAGGATGCCGCTGTAGTAGCCGCGGCCCCGGGGCTCGTAGCGGTCGATGACCCGGCAGGCGCTCTCCAGCGGGCTGCCGGTGACGGTGGGCGCGAACATCGTCTCGCGCAGGATCTCGCGCGGGTCGCGGTCGGTGGTGCCCTCGATGAAGTACTCGGTGTGGGCGAGGCGCGCCATCTCCTTGAGGTACGGGCCCACGACGCGCCCGCCGCCCGCGCAGATGCGGGCCATCATCTTCAGTTCCTCGTCGACGACCATGTACAGCTCGTCGGCCTCCTTGCGGTCGGCGAGGAAGTCCATGACCTCGGGCAGGCTGGGCCCGGCGGCGGGGTAGCGGTAGGTGCCGCTGATGGGGTTCATCACGGCGGTGCCGCCGCGGACGCTGATGTGGCGCTCGGGCGTGGCGCCCACGAACGTGCGCTCGCCGGTGTGCACGACGAAGGTCCAGTAGGCGCCGGACTCGCGCTCCAGGAGGCGGCGGAAGAAGGTCAGGGCGTGGGCGGGGGTGTAGCCGTCGATGCCGGCGAGGAAGGAGCGCTTGATGACGAAGTTCGCGCCCTCGCCCTCGCCGATCTCGTCGGCGACGACCCGGCGGACGGTGTCCGCGTACGCCTCGTCGTCCATGTCGAAGTGCCCGCCGGACAGGGTGATCGGCGTCTCGGGGATCCGGGCGAGGACCTCCGCGAGGGGCAGGACGGCCTGGTGGGTGACGGTCATGGCGAGCAGCGGCGCCCCGTCGTCCGCGCCGCGGAAGCCCCGTTCGGCGATCTGCCGGTACGGCACGATCGCCAGGACGTCGTGGGAGGCGCCGCGGGGCGCCGTCCCGGTGGGCGCGTCCTCCGGTGCCGCCCCGGCCGGAGCGTCCTCCAGCGGGACGGACGCGAGGGTCTCCGGCCGGGAGATCCCGCCCAGGAGGAGTTCGACGGCGCCCGGTCCGGTGGACTCGGGGCGGTGGAGGAGGGCGAAGGCGGGCGGCCGGGGGCCCAGCACCCGGGCGAGCAGGTCGCCGGCGGCGTTCGCGGTCGTGTCGTCAGTCGTGTCGTCAGTTGTGTCGTCAGTCGTGTCGCCGGTCGTGTCGCCGGTCGTGTTCATGATCGGGCCCGGTCCTTTCCGCTCGGCGCTCATACCGCCGCCCCCCGTACCGCGAGCGTGTCCGCAGGGTCCCCCGCGCCCTGCAGCCGGCCCAGCATGTCCGCGGTGGTGGTGACCACGGCGCAGCGCGCCGCCGCGTACTCCAGGGCGAGGCGGTGGTACGCGGCGGAGAAGTCGGCCACGGCGTCCGCGATCAGGAACGGGCGGATGTCGTTGGTGAAGGCGTCGACGGCGCTCATCAGCACGCCGACGTGGGCGTACACCCCGCAGACGATCAGCTGGTCGCGGCCGTTGGCGCGCATCCGCCCGAGCAGGTCGGAGCGGAAGAAGGCGCTGTAGCGCCACTTGGTGAAGACCCAGTCCCCGGGGGCCGGGGCGAGCGGCTCGACGACGCGCCGGTCGGCGGGGTCGACGCGCATCCCCGGGCCCCAGAAGTCCTTGAGCAGGCCGCGCTGTTCGTCGTTCATGCCGCCGGGCTGCGCCGTGTACGCGACGGGGATGCCGAGCGCGGCCGCGGCCCCGCGCAGCAGGGCCGCGTTGGCGACCAGTTCCTCGCGCGGGTGCTCCGGCAGGTGCCCGACGAAGTAGCGCTGCATGTCGTGGATCAGCAGCACGGCGCGGGCCGGGTCGGCGTCCCAGTCGGCGGTGTTCCCGGGCAGGTCGCCCGGGGCCGGCATCGGGTAGGGCTCGATGGGGGGAATGCCTGCCATGGTGGATCAGCCCTCCCAGGCCGAGACGACGGATATGGCCTGCTGCGGATTGAGCCGGGGGTCGCAGAAGCTCGTGTACTTGTCGCCCACGTGGTCGAGTTCGGACTCGTTGCGGACGCATTCGGTGACGTGCTCGGGCGTGGTCTCCAGGTGCAGGCCGCCCGCGATCCCCCCGGAGGTCCGCACGGCGCACTGGAAGTTGCGGACCTCGCGGATCACCGTGTCCAGCAGGCGCGTCTTGAGGCCGTCGGGCGCGGTGAGGGTGTTGCCGTGCATCGGGTCGGTGAGCCAGATGACGGGGTGCCCGGCGTCGCGGACCGCCGCCACGAGCGGGGGCAGCTTCTCGCCGACCTTGTCGGCGCCCATGCGGGCGATGAGGGTGAGCCGCCCGTGCTCCCGCCCGGGGTCGAGGAGCTCGCACAGGGCCAGGATCTCGTCCGTGGTGGTCGTGGGCCCGACCTTGCAGGCCACGGGGTTGGCCACGGCGGCCAGCAGGGCGACGTGCGCGCCGTCCGTGCGGCGGGTGCGCTCGCCGATCCAGGGCCAGTGCGTGGACGTGAGCAGGGGCCGGCCGTCCTCGCCCGCGCGGACCATGGGCAGCTCGTAGTCGAGCAGGAGCGCCTCGTGGCTCGTCCACACCGGCGGGCAGACGCCCGAGCGGCGGGAGGGGTCCAGCCAGCCGAGGTGCGTCATGGCCTCGCCGGCCGCCAGGTAGCCGGAGAGCAGGCGCTGCGGGTCGGGGCGGCGGCGCTCCGGGTGGGGCTCCGGGTTGTTGACCATGTGGCCCCGGTAGACGGGCAGTTCCGTCCCCGCGACGCGCTCGGTGGCGCTGGAGCGGGGTTTGGCGAACTGCCCGGCCATGCGGCCCGCGCGGACCACCGGCTTGTGGGCGACCATCTTCAGGACCCCGGCCAGGACGTCCAGGAGGCCGGCCTTGCGGGCGACGTAGCCCGAGGTGCACTCCGCGGGGTCCTCCGCGCAGTCGCCCGCCTGGACGACCTGGGCGGCGCCGCGGGCGACCTCGGCGAGGTGGTGGCGCAGGGTCCGTACGTCGTCGGCGCGGACGAGGGCCGGGCGGCGCGCCAGCTCCTCGCGGACCCGGCGCACCTGGGGGGCGTCGCCCCAATCGGGCTGCTGGAGAGCGGGTTTGTCCTGGACGTCGAGCAGAGCGTCGGTCATGGGGTTCTCCAATAAACGCTTAAGTGACTGCTCTTGAGAACAAGCAAGCATGCAAGGCAAAGCAAGGGGCGTGCCCGGGTTCGTGAGCGGCGGCTCCCTGGGTCGCTGGGGTGAGAGGCAGGGGTGGTGCCGGTGGCGTGCGGGATTCGGTGGCCGCGTGCGGGCTTCGTCCGGCCGCGGACGCGGTCGGTTCTCGATCGTCCGAGACCGCCCCTGTTCCGCCAATGCCGCCCCGCTCACTCCGTCAGATGGGGCCCGACTCCATCAGATGACTGTCAAGACTCCGTTCGCGCCAAGTTGACGGAGTACCGACAAGCTGTTCCCGCGGTGCCCCGGACCGGACTTACTGTCGTGCTCTCTGCCCTGGGTGTTTCCGCGGCCGATCCGGAGAGGGGGCGACCCTGCCATGGGAGAGCGCACGGTGACGTCTGGTGGTGAGGTCCTGCGGGAGCTCCTCGCGGAAGGCGTCTCCCCCTGGCTCGACGGCCTGCGCCGCTCGCTCCTCGCCTCCGGCGCCCTCGCCCGGCTCGTCGCCGCAGGCGAGGTGCGGGGGGCCACGTCCGACCCCGGGGCGCTCGCCGCCGAGGTCGCCGACGGCACCGCCTACGGCCAGCAACTGGCCCACCTGGCCTGCCGGTCCGTCCCGCCCACGACCGCGGTGCAGGCGCTGTGCGCCTACGACCTGCGGGCCGCCTGCGACGAGCTGCGGCCGGTTTTCGCCGCCACGCGGGGACTCGACGGGCATGTGTCGATGGGCCCGGATCCGTGGCTGGCGGGCGGCTCCCGTGTGACGGCCGAGGCCTTCGCCGACGCCGCGGCCGCCCTGCACGGGGCCGCCTGCCGGCCCAACGCGCTGGTGAGGATCCCCGCCACGGACGAGGGGCTCGCCGCCACCGGAGCGTGCCTGGCCCGCGGCATCGGCGTGCACGTCACCGGCATCTTCTCCGTGCGCCGCTACGAGCAGGTCGTGGACGTGTGGTTCGCCGGCCTGGAGCGGGCCCGGGCCGCCGGCCTCGACCTGTCCGCCATCCCCTCGCTCGCCTCGCTGCCCGTGGCCCGGATCGACGCCGAGGTCGACGCGCGGCTGCGGGCGGCGGGGCGTGCGGGCGGCACGGTGGGCCCGGGGGTGCGGGGCACCGCCTCCCTCGCCGTCGCCCGGCTGGTGTACCGGCGCTACGAGGAAGGGCTGGGCAGCGCGCGCTGGCGGGTCCTGGCCGCGGCGGGGGCCCGCCCGCAGCGGGTGATGTGGTCCGTCGGCTCCCCCGTCGAGTCGGAGCCGCGCGGCGTGCCGTACGTGGAGTCGCTCGTGGCCTGGGGCACCGTCAGCGCGATGTCCCGGACGACGCTGGCCGCGGCGGGGCGGCGCGGGCGCCTGCGGGGGGACACGCTGACAGGGCAGGAAGGGACGGCGCGGGCCGCCGTGGTGCGGTTCGAGGCGGCGGGGGTGTCGTTCGACGAGGTGGCGCGGGCGCTGGAGGCGGAGAGTGCGGTGCGGGCGGGGCGGGCGTGGGGTGCGTTGCGGGGGGCCGTGGCGGACCGGTTGCGCGGGGGGCCGGGCGGGTGAGCGGGCCCCGCCCTTCCCTGTCGCTCGCCGCCGGCGGGCCGGGCCCCGCCCGCTTCGTCTCCTCAGATCGTCACCCTGTCCTTCGCTGCGTGGCGGTCCGGGAAGTCCGTGCCCGTGAGGGCGGTGAGCGGGGCCGCCTTCACCGCCGTTTCCTCGTACTCCTCCTCCGGGTCGGACAGGGCGATGATCGCGCCGCCCACCCCGTACCGCACCCGGTCCGCCGTGACCACGGCCGTGCGGATCACGACGCTCAGGTCGACCGCGCCGCTGAGCGAAAAGTAGCCGATGGCGCCCGAGTACACGCCGCGCGGGCCCTGTTCCAGGCGTTCGATGATCTGCATGGTGCGGACCTTGGGCGCGCCGGTCATCGAACCCGGCGGGAAGGCCGCGCGGACGCAGTCCACGGGCGAGCGGTCCGGGCGCAGCGTGGCCCGTACGGTGCTCACGAGCTGGTGGGCCTTGGCGTAGCTCTCCACGCGGAAGACGTCCTCCGCCTCGACGGAGCCGACTTCGGCGCAGCGGCCGAGGTCGTTGCGGACCAGGTCCACGATCATCAGGTTCTCGGCCCGGTCCTTCTCGCTGGCCGCCAGGTCCGCGGCGAGCAGGGCGTCCTCCTGCGGGGTCGCGCCCCGCGGGCGGGTGCCCTTGATGGGGCTGGACTCGGCCCGGCCGTCCCGGTCGATGCGCAGGAACCGTTCGGGCGAGGTGCTGAGGACCGAGAGCCCGCCGAAGGACAGGAGGGCGCCGAAGGGCGCGGGGCTGGTGCGGCGCAGGAAGCGGTAGCCCTCCCAGGGGTCCAGGGTCCCGGCGGCCTCGGCCATGTTGGTCAGGCAGACCTCGTAGGTCTCCCCGGCCGCGATCTGTTCCTGGCACTCGTCGATGAGCTGCAGGTAGGCGTCGCGGCCGTGGCGCAGCCGGAGTCCGCCGAACGCACCGGGGCGGCCGGCGGGAAAGGGCCGCAGTCCGGCGAGGGCCGTGAGCTTGCGGGCGGTGGCGTCGAACCACGAGCGGGCCGCGGTCTCGTCGCCGTCCTCGGCGAGTGCGAGGAGGTGGGTGGTGCCGGTCGTGTGGTCCAGGACGAGCGCCCTGTCCGCGAAGACCATGGTGGCGTCCGGCTCGCCGGGCCTGGGGCCCGGTTCGCCGCCGCACTCCGCCTTCAGGCCGTAGCCGAGGTAGCCCACCCAGCCGAGTGTGAAGTCGCAGGGGAGGGCGGGGGTTTCGGCGCGGGTGGCCCGGAGGTCCCGGTCGAGCCAGTCCAGGAATCCTCCCGTCACCACCTCCGTGCCGTGCCGGCCGCGGACGGTGACCGTGCTGCTGTGGACGTCCGCGGAGGCGATCCGGGCGAGCGGCCCGGAGGCGTCGCCCATGACGGAGAACCGTCCGGTGGGACCGTCGCGCCTGCTGCTGTCGAGCCAGTAGGCGTGCGGGCCCCGGCGGAAGAGGCGGTCGAAGACGACCTCGTCCTCCCAGCGGGTCGGCAGGGCCGCGGTGAGGACGCGCAGGCGGCGCCCGGGCCGCGGCTTCTCCGGTGGGCGGAGGGCCGCGGGGCGGGGCCTTGGACTCCGCCGCACCCCGTGGAGCCGCTCCGTCATCCGGCGAAAGTTGTCCAGAATGCGGTGCCCGTACGCGCTGCCGATCGACTCGGGGTGGAACTGGACCCCCCACAGCGGGAGCTCACGGTGGCGCAGCCCCATGACCGTGCCGTCGGCGGTGCGCGCCGTCACCTCCAGGGACGCGGGCAGCCGGCCCACGGCCAGCGAGTGGTAGCGCACGGCCGCGAAAGGGGACGGCAGTCCCTCGAAGAGGCCGGTGCCGTCGTGGTGGACGGGCGAGACCCGGCCGTGGCGGGGCTCGGGCGCCCGGCCGACTTCGCCTCCGTACACCAGGGCAATGCCCTGGTGGCCGAGGCAGACGCCGAGCGTGGGCAGCGTGCCGTGGCGCAGGATATCGGCGCAGATTCCGAAGTCGGCCTCGCGTTCCGGGGTGCCGGGTCCGGGCGAGAGGACGACATTGTCGAATTCGGCGAGCCGACCGGTTTTCCAGAACGGGTCGTCGTTGGTGACGACTTCCGGTTCCCGGCCGTTGACTTCGGCCAGATAGTGGAACAGGTTGTAGGTGAAGGAGTCGTAGTTGTCGACTAATAACGTACGCACGTATCCCCCGTCTCGGCGTTATCGGACGACTTCCGGGCGGCGGGCCGAATCCGCCGCCGGTGTCACCTCCAGCAGCATGTGCTCGACTTCGTGTTCGCCTTCCCGTACGGCGGTGCGGCGCACCACGTCCAGCCGGCGGCCGCACCGGTCCGCGATGCGGCGCAGGGCGGACACGTCCCCCCGGCTGCTGAAGTGCAGCAGGACCCTGCCGCCCGGGGCCAGCAGGCCGGGCGCTCCTTCCAGGAAGCGGCCGTGCGCCGCATAACCGGGGTCGACGTAGGCCCGCTCGTGCATGGTCCGGGGCCGGTACTCCGCCGGCGCCAGCACGTAATTGGAGGACCAGAAGACCGTGTCGAACCGTTCTCCCGGATCCAGCCGGTCGAAGAGGTCGCTGCGGAGGGCGCGGACCCTGCCGGACACTCCGTGCCGGGCCGCGTTCATCGAGGTGTTCAGTACCGCCGCGGGATTGATGTCGGCGGCGACCACACGGGTGCAGCCCGCCAGGGCGGCGGCGACGGCGACGACGCCGGTGCCGCTGCCGATCTCCAGCAGTGATCCCCGCGGGGCACCCGGTGCCCCGGACAACCGCGGGGTGTCCGTCTCCGCGGACGTACCGGCGAGGCCGAGCAGGTCGAGTGCGATTCCCGTCGCCGGCGAGTAAATCGGAGCAAATACTTCCGGTAAGAGATCCCAGTCGAGGCCGCACATCGTGAAAGCGGACGGCCGGTCCTCCCGCACGCGCGCTTGACGGCTGCGTTCGAGAGAGAGTCTGTAGTCGCGTACCCCCGTCATACCGAGCCCCCTGAATCGGCGACAACTCCCGGCCGCGTGCCGGGTGTTCATCAACCTTCACCTATAAGGGCACTTAACAGGAAGGTGATCCAGTAACACACCGTCGGGATTCGGCGGTGGTCCGGACACCACCGGACACACCCCGCCGCGCCTGCGGCGGCCGCCGCCGCCGTCTTGATCGGCTGCGGTTGACGCACCACTGCCCGTGTGCATAGCTTCCCCGCATACCGTGCCGCGGCTCTATCCGTGCGGCAGAGCGCACCGGACCCGGGGGGCATCGTGTCGCAAGGCATGTCCGAGGACGGCATATTCGCCGTGCTGGAGCTATTGGCCGCCGGGGCGCCGGCCCAGGAATACGAAGCCCTCGTCGAACGGGTCCGCCGCGCCGGCGCGCAGCCGCAACTCCTCGACCGGCTCGGCGACGCGGTCCAGCTCGGCCTGTCCATAAGGACGTGGACGGAGCGTCAGCAGCAGCGCGAGGCCGGCATGTCCGCGCTGATCGACACCGCGCGCGACCTCGCAACCCCGCACGACCTCGACACCCTCCTGAAGGTCATCCTCCGGCGGGCCCGGCGGCTCCTGGCCGTCGACATGTCGTACATCGGCATGTACGCCGAGGGCGAGCGGTACGTGAGCATACGGGCCGCCGACGGCCACACCACCGCGCTCAACGTGGGCCTGCGGCTGCCCGGCGGCAGCGGGCTGGGCTCCGCGGTCATGGACAACCCCTCGCCGTTCTGGACCCCGGACTACCTCGCCGACGAGCGCATCCAGCACAGCGGCGAGATCGACTACGTCGTCAAGGCCGAGGGGCTGCAGGCCGTCCTCGCCGTCCCGCTGAGCCGCGGCGCGCACCCCTTCGGCACCCTCTACGTGGCCGAGCGCAAGGTCCGGCACTTCACCACCGACGAGATAGCGCTCCTCAGCTCCCTCAGCGACCTGGCCGGCGTGGCCATCGAGAAGGCCGAGCTGCTGGACCGCACCACCGCCCTGGTGGCCGAGCTGGAGCAGCACTCGACCCGCGTCGAGGCCGGGCTGCGCAGCGCCCAGGAGCTGAGCGACGCCCAGCACCGGCTGATCCAGCTGGTGCTCGGCGACTGCAACCTGGACGCCCTCGCCCGCGCCTCCGCCACGGAGCTGGGCGCGGCGGTCCAGGTGTGCGCCGCCAACGGCACCGTCCTCACCTCGGCGGGGCTGGTCCGGGAGGCCGCGAAGGCCGCGGACGACGACGGGGACGCGGGGGCCGCCGGGGATGCGGACGACGACGGGGAGGCCGTCCCGGCCGAGACGCTGCTGGTGCCCGCCGCCATGGACGCCCACGCCGCCCGCGAGCCCGTGGCCCTGGCCGACGGCCTGTGGGCCGTGCCCATCTCCGCGGGCACCGGCAGCAACCTCGGCACCCTGCTGCTGCGCCCCGACCGCCCCGACGCGGTGCAGGACGAGCGGCTGCTGCGGCTGGTGGCCCAGGTCATGGCCGTGCAGCTGCTGGTGGAGAGCAGCCGGACGGCGATCGCCGAGGGGCAGGTGCGCGACGACTTCCTCGCCGACCTGCTGGCGAGCCCGCAGCGGCCCCCGCACCAGCTCGAACAGCACGCGCGGCGGCTGGGCATCAACCTGAGCAAGCCGCACGTCGTGGTCGTGGCGCGCCCCGAGGGCGACGCCCGCGGCAAGATGGCCATCTGGGCGTCCTCCTACGCGCACCGGCTCAGCGGGCTGAAGAGCATGCACAACGGCTGCGCGGTGCTGCTGCTGCCGGGCACGGACCCGGGCGGCGCGGGCCGCGCCGTCTCCGCGGAGCTGTCGCCGCTCCTCGGCCACCCGGTGACGGTGAGCTCGGCGGGCCCGGTCGCGGGCCCGGCCTCCGTCCACCACGGCTTCCAGGAGGCGCTGCGCTGCCTGGACGCGATGACGTCGCTGGGGGTCATCGGCCGGTCGGCGTCGGTGCGCGAGCTGGGCTTCCTCGGGGTGCTGCTCTCCGACAACCACGACGTGGAGGGGTTCGTCGACTCGGCCATCGGGCCGGTGATCGACTACGACCAGCAGCGGTTCACCGACCTGACGCGCACGCTGGAGACGTACTTCGAGGCGGGCGGCAGCCCGACGAACGCGGCCAAGAAGCTTCATGTGCACCCCAATACCGTGGCCCGTCGCCTGGAGCGGATCAGCGAGCTGCTGGGCCCGCAGTGGCAGCAGCCCGAGCGCGCCCTGGAGGTGCAGCTGGCCCTGCGGGTCTTCCGGGTGCGGCACAGCCTGCGGATGCGGGACCGGGCCGGGCCCGGCGAGGGCGGGGACACCGCCGGGGCTCAGGAGACGTAGCCGAGCGGGAGGCGCTCCTCCGGCCCGCCGGTGAGCGCGGCGACGGCGTGGGCCGCGGAAGCGAGCGTCACGTGCCGGTGCCAGCCGCTGAAGGAGCGGCCCGCGAAGTCCCGGATGCCGACGTCGTCGGCGATCTCCCGGAAGTCCCGGTCGACCCGGTCCAGGAGCTTGCCCAGGCGTACGAGGGCGGCGGGCGGGACGTTGACGAGGTCCGTCAGCCACAGCTCGGCCGGCCAGCGGTGGCCGTTCTCGCCCACGCCCAGCAGGAGTAACTCCCTGCGCCGCACCGGCCCGGGCGCGGCGGCCGTGCGCAGCGCGGGCAGCCCCACGCGGACGGCCGCGGTCAGCGAGGTCCGCACGACCCGCGAGGGACCGTGGTCGCGCCACATCACCGGGCGGCGCATGTCACGGGCCGCGCCGAGGATCTGGTGGGCCGGCAGCGCCTCGGAACCGCGGCCGGGCACGGCCGGGTCGGACACGGTCAGCCGCAGCGAGTTGCTGATGCGCACCAGGGCCGGCACTCCGGCGGCGCGCAGCCGCAGCAGGGCCGCGGGGGCGTCCATGTCGCGGGCGTCCAGCACCAGCGGACGCAGCGGCAGCCCCCAGTCGCGCATCATCCCGGCGTACGCCTCCACCGTGCACTCCCCCAGGGTCTCGGGGCGGACGGAGTCGGGGATGCAGGCCTGGCTGCGGCGCAGCCCGTCCCCGAGCCAGGCGTCGGAGAGGTGCAGCCGCCAGTTGACGGGGGTGCTGCGCTCGGCGGAGGCGGCCCAGACGCCCACGGCCTGCTGCGCGTTGAGCACCTGGCCGACGGCCGGGCAGAAGCGCCGGTCGACGCCCACGGAGTTGTCCCCGGCCTTGGGGATGACCATCGGCCGGACGACCCACGCGTGCGGCGGCGCGACCCGGGTCAGGTAGTGGGCGAGGGCGCGGCGCACCGGCGTCCAGTCCCAGGTGGAGCTGGAGATGAAGTGGTGCAGGCTCTGCTCGGCGGCCTGGCCGCCGGTGAGCGCCGCGATGTTGCGGATGGACTTGCGCCCCTGGGTGCCCAGCAGGCCGCGTACGTAGGCCTCGCCGCGCCGGCGCTGGTCGCTGCGCGGCAGCGAGGCGAAGAGCGCGGAGCACAGCTCGGCCAGGACGGCGTCCCGGGTCTCGGGGCAGGCCGGTGCGGGCGCCTCGTGCCGGGCGGTCCGCGGATAGAGAGCAACACCACTCATCGGAATCCCCCATCTCGGCTGCTGGTGGCACTGTCAACGGTGCGCTCGCGCACCCTCCGGCGCCCAGGTGTGAAGGGCACCCCCGTGGCCCCTCATTTGGTGGTCCCACCACCACCCGGGGCTCTCCCGGGGCCTCGCCGGGGGCCTTGAGGGCCCCGGAGGTGTGCCCGGACCACCACCCCGGCGGCGGGTCGGGGGGCCAGTCGGCGGACGGGGTCGAAGCCGCGCGGGGCGTTGCGGATACGGTGGTCCCATGCACCGGTGCGGACCGCCCCTCGGGGACGTCCGCGCCGATACCGCGGGCAGCATTGGGCCGCGCGGGCGCAGCACACCGGAAAGGAACACGTGAGCAGGTTGTTGGTGCAGGTCAGCGCGGTAGTCCGGAGCGTGGGGTAAGCGTCGTGCACATTGTGATCATGGGCTGCGGGCGGGTCGGCTCGGCCCTCGCCCAGACCCTTGAGCAGCAGGGTCACACGGTGGCCGTGATCGACCAGGACCCGACGGCCTTCCGCCGCCTGGGCTCCGGGTTCGGCGGCCGCCGCGTGACCGGCGTCGGCTTCGACCAGGACACCCTGCGCGAGGCGGGCATCGAGGAGGCGGGCGCGTTCGCGGCCGTCAGCAGCGGTGACAACTCCAACATCATCGCGGCCCGCGTGGCCCGCGAGATGTTCGGCGTGGAGAACGTGGCCGCGCGGATCTACGACCCCCGGCGCGCCGAGGTCTACCAGCGGCTCGGCATCCCGACCGTGGCCACCGTGCGGTGGACGGCCGACCAGATGCTGCGGCGGCTGCTGCCGTCCGGCGCGGAGCCGCTGTGGCGCGACCCGAGCGGCGGCGTCCAGCTGGCCGAGGTGCCCGCCTCGGACGCCTGGGTGGGCCACAAGATCAGCAAGCTCCAGGAGGAGACCGGCGTGCGGGTGGCGTTCCTCACCCGGTTGGGCGAGGCGATGCTGCCGGCCTCCTCGACGGTGTTGCAGGAAGGCGATCTGGTGCATGTGATGATGCGCACCGACGAGATCGAGAAGGTCGAAGCGGCGTTCGCGCACGGCCCCGAGGAGGCGCACGCATGAGGGTCGCCATCGCCGGTGCCGGTGCCGTCGGCCGCTCCATCGCGGGCGAGCTGCTGGAGAACGGGCACGAGGTGCTGCTCATCGACAAGGCCCCGACCGCCATCTCGGTCGAGCGGGTGCCGCTCGCGGAGTGGCTGCTGGCCGACGCGTGCGAGATCACCTCGCTCGACGAGGCCGCGCTGCAGCGCTGCAACGTGGTCATCGCCGCCACGGGTGACGACAAGGTCAACCTGGTCGTCTCCCTGCTGGCCAAGACCGAGTACGGGGTGCCCCGGGTCGTGGCCCGGGTGAACAACCCCAAGAACGAGTGGCTGTTCAACGAGTCCTGGGGCGTCGACGTGGCCGTGTCCACGCCGCGCCTGATGTCGGCGCTCGTCGAGGAGGCCGTGAGCGTCGGCGACCTGGTGCGCCTGATGCGGTTCAGCCAGGGCGACGCCAACCTCGTGGAGCTCACGCTGCCGCCGGAGTCGGCGCTGGCCGGCACCCGCGTCGGGGACGTGGCCTGGCCGGACGACACCTCGCTCGTCACGATCATCCGCGGCAACCGGGTGCTCACCCCCAGCCGGGAGGATTCCCTGGAGGCCGGTGACGAGCTGCTGTTCGTCGCGGCCCCGGCGCGCGAGGAGCAGCTGGAGGACCTGCTGTCGGCGACGACGGACGCCGGCTAGCGCACACGCGCACGAACGCCGGGCGGGCTCGAGGATCGAGCCCGCCCGGCGTTCGTTTCGTAGGTGAGGGGGGAGATCAGCTCAGGGCTTTGCTGCTCTCCGCCTTCTCCGCGCGCTCCGCCTCTTCCATCTCCGCGATCACATCGATCGGCGGCGGCGCCTTGGCCAGGAAGATCCAGGTCAGGTAGACCGAGAGCAGCATCGGCGGGATGCCGAGGGCCACCTTCACCCAGCCGAGCTGGGTGGCGTCGCCCCACCAGTACAGCGGGAAGAGGATCGCCGACTTGGTCAGCAGGATCAGGCCCCAGGCCCAGCTCGCCTTGGTGTAGGCGACCTTGCGGCCGGGGTTGCGGGTGCGCCAGGAGAGGTTCTCCTTGAACACCGGGCCGAGGATCAGGCCGAGCAGCGGATAGCCCACCAGGGACGTGACGATGTACGCCACGGCCAGGCCCAGGGTGTAGAGCATGCCGGGCAGGTGGAAGTTCTTGGCGTCGCCGGTCATCATCGCGAAGACCGCGCCGATGGCGACCCCGAAGACACCGCTGAAGGCGTGCTTGACGGTGTCCTTGCGCAGCAGCCGGGCGATGCCCATCAGCAGCGAGAGGCCCAGCGCGGCGATGGCCGCGGTGTGGATGTCCCGCTTGACCGTGAAGATCGCTACGAAGACCAGGCCCGGCACGGTCGTCTCGACCATGCCCCGCACCCCGCCGAAGGCCTCGAAGAGGGCGGCTTTGGTCGCCGCCGATGCGTCGGCGCCGTCACCGCCCGTCCCCTGCTGGTCCGTCATCGGCTTGTCGAGAGACGTCACCCGCTACTCCTGTCCGAGCGGTCGGAGTTCGTACTTGGGATTGAACAGCACCCGGCGGCCACGGCTCATCGAGATCCGGCCGGAGGCGATCAGCTTACGGCCGGGCTCTATGCCGACGATGGAACGGCGGCCGAGCCACACGACGTCGAGCGCGGCCGAGCCGTCGAACAGCTCGGCCTCCAGCGCGGGCACCCCGGCACGGGGGCGGAGCGTTACGGTCCGCAGTGTGCCGGTGACCTTGACTATCTGCCGGTCGTCGCAGTCGCATATCCGCGTGCAGCCCGTGGCCTCCGCGTCCTGCTGCAGTTCTGCGTGGTGCAGCTCCTCCTGCGAGGTGGACAGCCGGTCGAGCATCCGGCGGAAACGGCCGGTCGGCTTCTCGGAACGGGGTACGGCACTCATGAACCCAGCGTACCGGCAGCCCTCCGGGCGGGTTCCTGCCCCGCGACCGGGCTGCCGTTTCGTCCTCACAGCTCGAAGCGGTACCCCATCCCCGGCTCCGTGATGCTGCAGCTCCCGGGGGACAACCCCCGGACCCCCGGCCGACAGGCCGCCACCGCCCTCACAGCTCGAAGCGGTACCCCATCCCCGGTTCCGTAATGAAGTGCTTCGGGTGCGAAGGGTCACGTTCCAGCTTGCGCCGGAGCTGGGCCATGTACACCCGCAGGTAGTTCGTCTCCGTGCCGTAGGACGGGCCCCAGACCTCCTGGAGCAGCTGCTTCTGGCTGACGAGACGGCCCGTATTGCGGACGAGCACCTCCAGCAGGTGCCACTCGGTCGGCGTCAGCCGCACATCGCGGCCCTCGCGGTTGACCTTCTTCGCCGCGAGGTCGACGGTGAAGACCTCGGTCTCGACGATCGCGTCGTCCCCCGCGGCCGCCGCCCCCGTGGGCTCGGCGCGCCGCACGGCGGCCCGCAGCCGCGCCAGCAGCTCGTCCATGCCGAACGGCTTGGTGACGTAGTCGTCCGCGCCGGCGTCCAGCGCCTCGACCTTCTCGTCGGAGGTCTGGCGGGCGGACAGCACCAGGATCGGCACCCGGGTCCAGCCCCGCAGTCCCTTGATCACCTCGACGCCGTCCATGTCGGGCAGGCCGAGGTCGAGGATGACCACGTCGGGGTGGCGGGCGGCGGCGAGCTGGAGGGCCGTCGCGCCGTCGGGCGCGGCGTCGACCTCGTACTTCCGCGCCTTGAGGTTGATCACGAGGGCGCGGACGATCTGCGGCTCGTCATCCACCACGAGCACCCGGTTCATCGGTAACCACCTCTGCTGTTCGTTCGGGCCCGCCGGCGGGGCCCGGGATCGGGGACTGCTGGACTGTCGGTGTGCGGGGGACGGCTCACGAGGTGGCCTGCGCCGGGAGGTCCGGGCGGACCGGGGCGACGCCGTCGGCGGCCCGCAGGGTGAGCACCATGGTCATGCCCCCGCCGGGGGTGTCCTCGGCGGCGAGGGTGCCGCCCATGGCCTCGGCGAAGCCCCGGGCGACGGCCAGGCCGAGGCCCACGCCGGCGCCGCGCGGAGCGTCCCCGTAGCGCTGGAAGGGCTCGAAGATGCGGTCCTTGGCGCTGTCGGGGACGCCGGGGCCGCGGTCGGCCACCCGCACCTCCACGCGGTCGCCCAGGGCGCTGGCGGCGACCAGGACGGGCGTCCCGTCGGGGCTGTGCTTGACGGCGTTCTCGACGACGTTGGCGACGCTGCGCTCCAGCAGGCCGGGGTCGACGGCGACCATCGGCAGCGTCTCGGGGATGTCGAGGGCGACGCTGCCCTCGGGGACGCCGCCCAGGGCCATCGGCACCACCTCGTCGAGGTCGATCTCGCGGATCAGCGGGGTGACGGTGCCGGTCTGCAGCCGCGACATGTCGAGGAGGTTGCCGACGAGGTGGTCGAGGCGGTCGGCGCCGTCCTCGATGCCGGCCAGCAGCTCGGCCTCGTCCTCCTCGGACCAGGCGACGTCGTCCGAGCGCAGGGAGGTCACCGCGGCCTTGATCGCGGCGAGCGGGGTGCGCAGGTCGTGGCTGACGGCGGCGAGCAGGGCGACGCGGATGCGGTTGCCCTCGTCGAGGCGGCGGGCCCGCTCGGCCTCGCCGACCAGCCGCTGCCGGTCCAGGACGACCGCGGCCTGCGCGGCGAAGGCGGCGAGCACCCGGCGGTCCTCGGCGGGCAGGACGCGCCCGGAGAGGGCGAGCGCCATGTTGTCGCCGACGGGCATGTCGACGTCGGCGTCCTCGGGCCGCAGCAGGGGCTTGCCCGAGTTGGTCACGACGGCGGCCGCGCAGGTCCACGGGTCGACGTCGCTGGTGCGCTCCAGCAGCGCCACGGACTCCATGGCGAAGGTCTCCCGGACCCGCTCCAGCAGGGCCTCCAGGCTGTTGTCGCCGCGCAGCACGCTGCCGGCGAGGAAGGAGAGGATCTCGGACTCGGCGCGCAGCCGGGCCGCCTGGTGGGTGCGGCGCGCGGCCACGTCCACCACGGACGCCACGGAGACCGCGACGAAGACGAAGATCGTGATGGCGACGATGTTCTTGGGGTCGGTGATCGTCCACCGGTGGAGCGGCTCGACGAAGAAGTAGTTCAGCATCAGCGAGCCGAAGGCCGCGGAGGCGAGCGACGGCAGGAGGCCGCCGAGCAGGGCCGCCGCCACCGTCGTGCACAGGAACAGCAGCATGTCGTTGGCGAGGCCGAGGTCTGCCCCGATGTGCGTCAGCAGCAGGCTGAGCAGGGCCGGGCCGCCCAGGCCGACGAGCCAGCCGGCCACGATGCGGCCCCGGCCGAGGCGGGCGCCGCGCGCCACGGGCAGGCCGCGGCCCTTGGCGACCTCCTCGTGGGTGACGATGTGGACGTCCAGGTCGGGCCCGGAGTCGCGGGCCACGGTCTGGCCGACGCCGGGGCCGAAGATGTACTGCCAGTTCTTGCGCCGGCTGGAGCCGAGCACGATCTGGGTGGCGTTGACCCCGCGGGCGAACTCCAGCAGCGAAGCGGGCACGTCGTCCCCGATCACGTGGTGGAAGGTGCCGCCGAGGTCCTCGACCAGGGTGCGCTGGACGGCGAGCTCCTTGGGCGAGGCCGAGGTGAGCCCGTCGCTGCGGGCGATGTAGACGGCGAGGATCTCGCTGCCGGAGCCCTTGGCGGCCATGCGCGCCGCGCGGCGGATCAGGGTGCGGCCCTCGGGGCCGCCGGTGAGGCCGACGACGATGCGCTCGCGGGCCTGCCAGATGGTGGAGACGCTGTGCTCCGTGCGGTACTGCCGCAGGTACTCGTCGACGCGGTCGGCGGTCCACAGCAGGGCGAGCTCGCGCAGCGCGGTCAGGTTGCCGGGCCGGAAGTAGTTGGAGAGGGCGGCGTCGACCTTGTCGGGCTTGTATATGTTCCCGTGGGCCATACGGCGGCGCAGCGCCTGGGGCGACATGTCGACCAGCTCGATCTGGTCGGCGCGGCGCACGACCTCGTCGGGCACGGTCTCCTGCTGCCGCACGCCGGTGATCGACTCGACGACGTCGCCGAGCGACTCCAGGTGCTGGATGTTGACCGTGGAGACGACGTCGACACCCGCCTGGAGCAGCTCCTCGACGTCCTGCCAGCGCTTGGTGTTGCGCGAGCCGGGCACGTTGGTGTGGGCGAGCTCGTCGACGAGGACGACGGCGGGCCGGCGGGCGAGCACGGCGTCGAGGTCCATCTCGGTGAAGACGGCCCCGCGGTAGGTGATCTCCCGGCGGGGCACCTCCTCCAGCCCGTGGAGCATGACCTCGGTGCGCGGCCGGTTGTGGTGCTCGACGAAGCCGACCACGGCGTCCGTGCCGCGCTCCACCCGGCGGTGGGCCTCCGAGAGCATCGCGTACGTCTTGCCGACGCCCGGTGCCGCGCCGAGGTAGATCCGAAGCTTGCCGCGTCCCATGGCCCCATTGTCTTTCAGGTCACGCGGCGGTGTCCGGGCGGTCCGCGCCGGCCGGATGTGCTGATGTGCTCGCACTGCCGCGTACGGTCGACCTTACGGCCAAAGTTCTGGACATATGGGGCGACCGGGGGTGCCGGACGCGGTATTGACGCAGCTCTGACGCCCTGCCCCGTGACTTTTGCGCGACCCGTCCGGTCCCGGCCGGGAGGCGGGCTGACAGCATGGCGGCATGACTGACGTACGCACGGCGCACACGTCCGGGCTGACCGACGCGGAACTCGCCGCGGTCCGCGCCCTCGTGGACGACGCGTTCGAGGGGGACTTCTCCGACGAGGACTGGGACCACACGGTGGGCGGCATGCACGCCCTCGTGTGGGAGGGCGGCGAGCTGATCGGCCACGGCTCCCTCGTGCAGCGCCGGATGCTGCACCGCGGGCGGGCCCTGCGCGCCGGATACGTGGAGGCCGTGGCCGTCCGCGGGGACCGGCGCCGGCGGGGCGTTGCCTCGGCCGTGATGGACGCGCTGGAGGAGGTGCTGCGCCGCGGCGGCTACGAGCTGGGGGCGCTGGGCGCGGCGGACGAGGCCGTGCCCCTCTACGCGGGCCGCGGCTGGCAGCAGTGGCGCGGCCCCTCGGCGGTGCTCTCCCCGGCGGGCGTGCAGCGCACCGAGGAGGAGGACGGCTGCATCTACGTGATGCCGCTGACGGCGAAGCTGGACCTGGACGCGGAGCTGGCCTGCGACTGGCGGCCCGGCGACGTCTGGTGACGGACGGCCGGGCTCCGGCGGTGCAGGCGGGGGCCATGGCGGTGCAGGCCGGGGCCCGGCGGCCCGGGTGACCTGCGGCCCCTCCCCCGCGCCTCAGCGCGGACGGGGCACCGGCCTGCGGCCCAGCAGGTCGGCCAGCCCCTGCCGGGTGGCCGCGACGATGACGCGGTCCTGGCCGCCCAGGACGTAACGGGCGGGGAGGTCCTGCAGCAGGCGGGTCTCCTCCCGGGCGGAGGCCTCCAGGCGGCCGGAGGCGTCCAGGCGCCGGGTGGTCACCGCCAGCGCCCGCCACGCGCCGGGCACGAACGCCTCGCCGGCGGGCTGCCCGTTCAGCTCGGGGCGGCCCTCCACCTCCAGCGCCGCGATGAGGACGACCTGCCGCTCGACGGGGACCGCCCCCAGGATCTGACGCCCTATCATCGCGCCCGCGAAGGCCGGGGCGACGAGGAAGGAGACGCTGCGGCTGCGCGTCCACGCCCGGGGGTGGGAGGCGCGCAGGGTGCGGTAGACGGCCTTGGCGAAGCGGTCGTCGTACAGCCGCATGACCACCCGCACCCCGGGGTTGACCGCGCGTGCGTACAGCACGGCCTCCAGGTTGGTGATGTCACTGCTGGTCAGCGCCAGCAGCGTGCCGCTCTGGCCGACCTTGGCGGCGTCCAGCACTCCTTCCTCGGTGACGTCGCCGATGATCGTGGGCACGCGCAGCGAGCGGGCGAGCGCGACGCCGCGGGCCTGCGGGTCGCGCTCCACGCACACGACGGGGATGCCGAGCTCGCGCAGCCGGGCCAGCACGCGGGTGCCGATCTTGCCCAGGCCCAGCAGCACCACGTGGCCGGACAGGCCGCGCCGCGGGCGGCGCAGCGCCGAGGCGGAGCGGAACGTCCCGAGCCCTTCCAGGGCGGCGGCCACCAGCAGGGGCAGGAGCAGCAGGCCCGTGAGCCCGGAGAGCAGCTGGAGGACCTTGCGGCCGTGGCCCTCGCCGATCGCCGGGTCGTTGATGGCGAAGAGGTCGAGCAGCGAGAGGTAGACCGCGTGCGTCGGGTCGTCGCTGGTGACGCTCCAGGACGCCACGGCCAGCGCGCAGACGGCGGCGGTCAGCAGGCCGAGGGCCCAGCGCAGGCGCCCGGAGAAGAAGGACCCGAGGGGCAGACCGCGCACGGTCGGGCGGACCGGCATGGGCTGCAGGGCGAAGGGCACCGCCTCCAGGACGACCTCGGCACGCCCCTCGGTGCCCGGCGGCCGCGGGTCGTCCGGCAGCAGCAACGGGCCGTCGCCGTCGAGGACTTCCGCGCTCCCGGGCCGCGGCGGCGCCGAGAGCAGGGCGAGGGTGCACAGCTCCCGCCCCCGCCCGCGCCCGGCGACCGCGTGGGACCGCTCGGCGGCCCGCAGCATCAGGCCGCCGGCCTCGATGACCTTGCTGTGCCCGGAGACGGCCGCGGTGACGAGGACGGGGGCCGCGGTGTCGGCGTCCGACAGGACGGTGGTGGTGGCGGCTTCCGTGTCGGTGACGAGCGCGCCGTCCACGGCCGCGGCCAGCTGGGCGGCCTGGTCGAGCAGCTTCGCCAGGTGCTCGCCGAGCCTGCGGTTGTAGAGGCGGATGACGAGCCGGACGCGCGGGTTGAGGCGGCGGGCCAGGAGGGCCGCCTGGACGTTGGTCTCGTCGTCGTCGTAGACGAGGGCGAGCGCGGTGGCGTGGGCCACCCCCGCCTCGGTGAACGCCTCCTCGCCGGGCTCCGCCGCCTCCAGCACCCGGACGAGGCCGCCGCCCGCCGCGGTGCCGTTCCGGTCGGGCGCGCCCGCGCGGCCGACGACTCCGGTGACGCGCCCGAAGAGCGCCGCGGCACGGCCGAGCGCGGGTGCAGGGCGCTGGCGGGCCTCGCGCGCAGGCGGCAGGACGACGGTGACGCGCTCGCCGTAGACGCCGGAGAGCTCGGCGGCGAGCCGGTGCACGAGCCCGTCGTCACCGCACACCACCATGTGCGGGGCGGCCGGGACGACATGGGGCTGCGGGTTCAATGTGACCACGTTCAACAGAGTGCCCCGCGCGGGTCGAACATTCACCGGATTTCCCACCCCCGGATGTAAGGGGTGGTACACGAAGACGGACGGGGCCGCCGGTCGGCCGGCAGGCCCCGTCCGTGCTCCCGCGGTTCGCGCTACTTCTTCGCGAGCTCCTGCAGCGCGATGTTGAGCTTCAGGACGTTGACGCGCTCCTCGCCCATGAAGCCGAGGATGCGGCCGTCGACGTGGGCCTCGACCAGCTTCTCGACCTTGCCCGCCGGCAGGCCGTTGGCCTCGGCGACCCGCTTGGCCTGCAGCCGCGCGTACGCCGGGGAGATGTCCGGGTCGAGGCCCGAGGCGGAGGCCGTCAGGGCGTCCACGGGCACCGCCGACGGGGAGACGCGGTTGAACGCGGCGACGTCCGTGCGGCGCTGCTCGACGGCGTCCAGCAGGGTCTTGCTGTCGGCGGCGAGGTTCGAGGCACCGGAGACGATCAGCTTGTACTGCGTGTTCTCGGCGTTCGGGCCGGCGGCCGACGGGCGCGGCTGGAAGAACTTCGGATCGGGAAGCGGGTTGCCGTCCTTGTCCTTCTTGTCGAGGTCGTAGCTCTGGCCGAGCCGCTCGGAGCCGACGGACTTCCCGCCGGCCTTGATCTCGGAGCCGTTGGCCTTGTCGTGGAAGGCCGCCTGGGCGATGCCGGTGACGACCAGCGGGTAGACCACCCCGCAGACCACCGTGAGGACGAGCAGGGCGCGGAGCCCGGCGCCCAGCAGGCGGACCGTGCTGTGTACGGAGTTGTTCATGGTGACGTCACCCGATGCCAGGGATGAGGGAGATGAGCATGTCGATGATCTTGATGCCGATGAACGGGGCGACCAGGCCGCCCAGTCCGTAGATCCCGAGGTTGCGCCTCAGCATGCTGTCGGCGCTCATCGGCCGGTAGCGCACGCCCTTGAGGGCCAGCGGCACCAGCGCGACGATGATCAGCGCGTTGAAGACGACGGCGGAGAGGATGGCCGACTCCGGGGAGGTCAGGCTCATGATGTTGAGCTTGTCCAGGCCGGGGTAGGCCACCGCGAACATCGCCGGGATGATGGCGAAGTACTTGGCGACGTCGTTGGCGATCGAGAAGGTCGTCAGGGCGCCGCGCGTGATGAGCAGCTGCTTGCCGATCTCCACGATCTCGATGAGCTTGGTGGGGTCGGAGTCCAGGTCCACCATGTTCCCGGCCTCCTTGGCGGCCGAGGTGCCGGTGTTCATGGCCACGCCCACGTCCGCCTGCGCGAGCGCGGGGGCGTCGTTGGTGCCGTCGCCCGTCATCGCCACCAGCTTGCCACCGGCCTGCTCGCGCTTGATGAGCGCCATCTTGTCCTCGGGGGTGGCCTCGGCGAGGAAGTCGTCGACGCCGGCCTCCTCCGCGATGGCCTTGGCCGTCAGCGGGTTGTCACCCGTGATCATGACGGTCTTGATGCCCATGCGGCGCAGTTCCTCGAACCGCTCCCGCATGCCCTCCTTGACGACGTCCTTGAGGTGGATGACGCCGAGGACGCGCGCGCCCTTCTCGTCCTCGAGCGCGACGAGCAGCGGCGTGCCGCCGGCCTGGGAGATCCGGTCGGTGAGCTCGCGGGCGTCCTCGGCGACGCGGCCGCCGCGCTCCTCGACCCAGGCGATGACCGAACCGGTCGCACCCTTGCGGACCTTGCGGCCGTCGACGTCGACGCCCGACATACGGGTCTGCGCCGTGAAGGGCACCCACTCGGCGCCGGTGAGCTCGCCCTCGTGGCGCTCGCGCAGGCCGTACTTCTCCTTGGCGAGGACGACGATCGAGCGGCCCTCGGGCGTCTCGTCGGCGAGCGAGGAGAGCTGGGCGGCGTCGGCGACCTCGGCGGCCGTGGTGCCCTTGACGGGCACGAACTCCGCCGCCCGGCGGTTGCCGTAGGTGATGGTGCCGGTCTTGTCGAGCAGCAGCGTCGAGACGTCGCCCGCGGCCTCCACCGCGCGCCCGGACATCGCCAGGACGTTGCGCTGCACCAGCCGGTCCATGCCCGCGATGCCGATCGCGGACAGCAGCGCGCCGATGGTCGTCGGGATGAGGCAGACCAGCAGGGCCGCCAGGATGATCATCGACTGCTCGGCGCCCGCGTAGATCGCGAACGGCTGGAGCGTGATGACGGCCAGCAGGAAGACGATCGTCAGCGAGGCGAGCAGGATGTTCAGCGCGATCTCGTTCGGCGTCTTCTGCCGGGCCGCGCCCTCGACCAGGTTGATCATCCGGTCGATGAAGGTCTCGCCGGGCTTCGTCGTGATCTTGATGACGATGCGGTCGGAGAGGACCTTGGTGCCGCCGGTGACCGCCGAGCGGTCGCCGCCGGACTCGCGGATGACCGGGGCCGACTCGCCGGTGATGGCCGACTCGTCGACGGACGCGACGCCCTCGACGACGTCGCCGTCGCCGGGGATGACGTCGCCGGCCTCGCAGACGACCAGGTCGCCCACGCGCAGTTCGGTGCCGGGCACCGACTCCTCGGCGTCGCCGTTCAGCCGGCGGGCCACCGTGTCGGTCTTGGCCTTGCGCAGGGTGTCGGCCTGGGCCTTGCCGCGGCCCTCGGCCACGGCCTCCGCCAGGTTGGCGAACAGGACCGTCAGCCACAGCCAGACGGTGATCGCCCAGCCGAACCAGTCGCCCGGGTCCTTGACCGCCAGCCCGGTGGTGACCACCGAGCCGATCAGGACCACGAACATCACCGGGGACTTGACCATCACCCGGGGGTCGAGCTTGCGGAACGCGTCCGGCAGCGACTTCATCAGCTGCGCGGGGTCGAAGAGGCCGCCGGAGACGCGCCCGGGCCCCTGGGATCCCTGGGACGGGGCGTCCTGGGGCTCCTCGGACGTGGGCCGGACAGGGGTGGTCGTGCTCATGAAAGTCCCTCCGCCATCGGGCCAAGGGCCAGGGCCGGGAAGTAGGTCAAGCCGGTGATGATCAGGATCGCGCCGACGAGCAGGCCCGCGAAGAGCGGCTTCTCGGTGCGCAGGGTGCCGGCGGTCTCGGGGACGGGCGTCTGCTCGGCGAGCGAGCCGGCCAGCGCCAGCACGAAGACCATCGGCAGGAAGCGGCCGAGCAGCATGGCGAGGCCGATCGTGGTGTTGTACCAGGGCGTGTTGGCGTTCAGGCCCGCGAAGGCCGAGCCGTTGTTGTTGGCACCCGACGTGAACGCGTAGAGGACCTCGGAGAAGCCGTGCGCGCCGCTGCCGTCCACCGAGTTGCCCTTGACGTTCAGGATCGACTCGGGCGGCGAGGACAGCGCCATGGACAGGGCGGTGAAGCCGAGCACCAGGGTCGGGGTGATGAGGATGTAGCACGCGGCGAGCTTGATCTCGCGGGTGCCGATCTTCTTGCCGAGGTACTCGGGCGTGCGGCCGACCATCAGGCCCGCGATGAAGACCGCGATGATCGCCATGACGAGCATGCCGTAGAGGCCGGAGCCGACGCCGCCCGGCGCGATCTCGCCGAGCATCATGCTCAGCAGCGTGATGCCGCCGCCCAGGCCGGTGAAGGAGGAGTGGAAGGAGTCCACCGCACCGGTGGAGGTGAGCGTCGTCGTGGTCGCGAAGATCGCGGAGGCGCCGACGCCGAAGCGCTGCTCCTTGCCCTCCATCGCCCCGCCCGCGGCCTGCAGCGCGGCGCCGTGGCCCGCGTACTCGGTCCACATCATCAGCGCGGTGAAGCCGAGCCAGATCACGCCCATGGCCGCGAGGATCGCGTAGCCCTGCTTGACGTTGCCGACGAGCTTGCCGAAGGTCCGCGTCAGCGAGAACGGGATGATGAGGATCAGGAAGATCTCGAAGAGGTTGGAGAAGGCGTCGGGGTTCTCGAACGGGTGGGCGGAGTTGGCGTTGAAGTAGCCGCCGCCGTTGGTGCCGAGCTCCTTGATGACCTCCTGCGAGGCCACGGCGCCGCCGTTGACCTGCTGGGTGCCGCCGGTCAGCTGACCGATCTCGTGGATCCCGGAGAAGTTCTGGATGGCGCCGCAGGCGACCAGCACCAGTGCGCCGATCACCGAGATCGGCAGCAGGATGCGGACGGTGCCGCGCACCAGGTCGGCCCAGAAGTTGCCGAGCTCGCCGGTGCGCGAGCGGGCGAAGCCGCGGACGAGTGCGACGGCCACGGCGATGCCGACGGCCGCGGAGACGAAGTTCTGCACGGCGAGGCCGAGCGTCTGGACGGCGTGGCCCATGGCCTGCTCGCCCGAATACGACTGCCAGTTGGTGTTGGCGACGAACGAGGCGGCGGTGTTGAAGGCCTGGTCCGGGCTGATCGCGGTGAAGCCCAGCGACAGGGAGTCGGGGAGTATGCCCTGGATCCGCTGCAGCAGGTACAGGAAGAGGACGCCGGCGACCGAGAAGGCCAGCACGCCGCGCAGGTACGCGGGCCAGCGCATCTGCGCGTCCGGGTCGGCGCCGATGGTGCGGTAGAGCAGCTTCTCCACGCGCAGGTGCTTCTCGGAGCCGTAGACGCGGGCCATGTAGTCGCCGAGCGGGCGGTGGACGAGCGCCAGCGCCGCGATGAGCGCGGTGAGCTGGAGGACTCCGGAGAGAACGGGGCTCATATCTGTACTCAGAACCTCTCCGGGAAGACGAGGGCGAGGATCAGGTAGCCCAGCAGGGCGACGGCCACGACCAGGCCGACGATGTTCTCGGCGGTCACAGCTTCGTCACCCCCTTGGCGACGAGAGCCACCAGCGCGAAGACCGCGATCGTGGTGACGACGAAGGCCACGTCGGCCATCGTGTGCTCCTAGAGAGGGTTCGGATATGAACGGACCATCACAGGAAACCGCCCCCGGGAGCCCTCGCACGCTCCGTTGACGCGCTCTATACGGCCATTAGCGCCCCCTTGACGCAATCCAT
>NZ_JBAMDC010000579.1:0-3031 GCF_036961605.1 Streptomyces sp. KLMMK | reverse complement strand
CTGTGGGTTCCGGCCCGCTCCGCGCTCACCGGCGCCGAACTGCTCGTCCCCGCGGGCGAGGTGTTCCTCCAGCACCGCCCGCCGCCGGGCTGCGGCACGACCTCGGGAGCGGGATCGACAGGCCTGGGAGCACACCCGGACCGGGAGGCCGCGGCCGGTCACGCCGCCCTCGAGGTCCTCGAACGGGACGTGATCCGGCGCAGCTGGTACGGGCCCGGTGCGCCTCCGCCGCGCGCCGTCCCCGCGGACGACCTGCTGCCCGGGCCCGTACAACTCCTCCTCACCGCCCTGGGCCTGCGGGCCGCGCTCCTGACGCTGCCTGCAGCGGCCGGCACGGAGTGCGCCGTGGTCTGCGTCCACGGCGGGCCGCCGCCCGGCCGTCCCGGCCAGAGCTTCGGCGCCCGCTGCGCGCAGGCGGGTGACCGCGCGGCGACGGTGGCCAGGGCCGCCTACGAGGCCCTGATGGTGCGCTGGAGCATGACCAGCCCGGTGGCCCTGCGCACGTGGGAGGGCTGGGGCGGCCGCACCCCGCCCCGTACGGCCCTGGAACACGCCCTGTGGGCCTTCCACGGGCACGACGCGTTGGGGTGCTGGACGGGACGGGGCCGTGGCGGGGCGGGGGATGCGCTCGACGGCGGGCAGGCCGGTGCGGCCGGGGTGCGGCCGGGGCGGGCCGGGGCGGAGAGCCGGACGGACGGGGGGCAGGAGGGGCACGGCGGCACCACGATGTCCCGGCCGGGACGGGAGGGGCCGGGGCCGGGGCCGCAATCGGGCGACTCCGCGAACGGGCCGGGGGGCGCGGTGCGAGCCCCGGACGGGCGGGGCGCCTGCGACCGGCGACCGCCCGGACCGCACGGCGGGCTTGCCGCGCTGGCCGCGCACACCGGCGGCGACGTGCTGCTCGTCGACACCGACACCCCCGGCATCCGCGCGGAAGGCGTCCACGTGGTGCGGGTGATCGCCCCCGGCGCCCGGCCTCTGCCCGCGGACGACAGCCGGATGCCCGGCGCCTTCCCCCATCCCTTCGGCTGACCGCCCCGGCCGGCCGACCGCGAGAAAGGGCCCGATCATGACCTCGTCCGGCTCGCCGGATTACACCGCCTTCGCCGCCCGCTACGACTCCTGGTTCGCCGCGTCCGGCACCACCGCGGCCACCGTGGCGGCCCTCGCCGGGCTCGCCGGGGCTGCCGGGCCGGGGCCGGCCCTGGAGCTGGGCATCGGCACCGGCCGCATCGCGGTGCCGCTCGCGGCGCGCGGCGTGGAGGTCCACGGCATCGACGCCTCCCCGGCCATGGTGGAGCAGCTGCGCGCCAAGCCGGGCGGCGAGCACATACCGGTGACGATGGGGGACTTCAGCACGGTCGGAGCCGCGGCGGCCGGGCCCGGGGCCGGTGCCGGTCCCGGACCCGATACGGGGGCCGGCACCGGGGCCGGTACCGGTCTCCCGGGGACGTACGTGCTCGTCTACGTCGTCAGCGGTACGTTCGCCGAACTGACCAGCCAGGACGCCCAGGTGGACTGCTTCGCGGGCGCGGCCCGGCTGCTGCGCCGCGGCGGCCTGTTCGTCCTGGACGCGCACGTGCCCGAGGCCCTCACCGACGACCGTTCCACGGGCGGCCAGGTGCTGCCCACCGGGAACGGCGAGCTCGTCCTGCGGTTCCGGGAGACCGACCGTGCGGCGCAGCGCTACCGCTCCCACTACATCGTCCTCGACCAGGGCGCGGGCGGCCTCGGCATGCACCGTACGACGGTGTCGTTCCGGTACGCGGCGCCGGGCGAGCTGGACCTGATGGCGCGGCTCGCGGGGCTGCGGCTGCGCGAGCGCTGGGCGGACTGGACGGGTGCGCCGTTCACGTCGTCCAGCGCGTACCACGTCTCCGTCTACGAACGCCCGGAGTGACCCGGGGGAAGGGAGGGCGGCCATGGACCCCGAGGCGTACATGGCGGAGAATCGTCGGCAGTGGGAGGCGTGGACGCCCCTGAAGGCCGCCTCCGCCTTCTACGGCCTGGACGACTTCCGCCGCGGCGGCATGCGGATCCGCCGGCTGGAGGTGGAGGAGGTGGGCGACGTGTCGGGCCTGTCCCTGCTGCACCTGCAGAGCCACGTCGGGCTGGACACGCTCTCCTGGGCCCGGCTCGGGGCGCGCGTGACCGGCGTCGACTTCTCCGCCGAGGGGACGGCGACCGCGCGCTCCCTGGCCCGCGATGTCGCCCCGTCGGCCCGGTTCCTCTGCGCCAACGTCTACGACCTGCCGCGCCACTTGGACGAGACCTTCGACCTCGTCTACACCTCGCACGGGGTGCTCGGCTGGCTGCCGGACCTGCGCCGGTGGGCGGCGGTCGCCGCACGGTTCACGGCGCCGGGCGGCCGGTTCTACCTCTTCGAGTCCCACCCGACGGCCTGGCTCTTCGACAACCGCACGGACAGCCGGGAACTCGCCGTCCGCTACCCGTACTTCGGCTCCGGCGAACCCTTGCGCTGGCGCTACCGCAGCCCGCTTGCGGTGCCGGAGGCCGAGGCGGACGGCTGGGAGTTCTCCTGGGGGCACGCCCTGGGGGACATAGTGAACGCCCTGCTGGAGGCGGGGCTCGTCATCGAGTTCCTGCACGAGTGGCCGTTCGTGGCCTGGCCGATGTTCCCGTTCCTGGAGGAGCGCGACGACGGGTGGTGGCACCTGCCCGCCGGCGTCCCCGCCGTGCCGCTCTCGTTCTCGCTGCTGGCCCGCAAGCCCGCGCCGCGCCCGGGCCGCGACGCCGGGAGGGACGTCCTTTGAGCCACGGCGGCCGCGGATACGCGGAAACCGCTGGCCGGCGGGCGGATGCGGGCGGCTCGGAACGGCCCGTTCCACCATGGCGATCACGGTGTCCCGCGGGCACCATGTCAGCCGGGTGCGCCGGTGTTCCGACGCCTCGTCGAACGCAAGACCCCTCACCGCCGAAGGAGCGGAAATGCCCCAGGACATCGTAGAAGTCCAGGAAGTCCCGGCCGAGGAGCTCCCCGAGCTCGCCCTCATGGTCGACATACCGTTCG
>NZ_JBAMDC010000578.1:0-3034 GCF_036961605.1 Streptomyces sp. KLMMK | reverse complement strand
GGCCGAAGCGGTGGCGGCGGAGACCGCGGCGCTGCGCGAACTGGCCGCCGGGCACGACGGCGTGCACACGGCCGCGCTCGCCGTCGACCCGCACCACTGGCAGCTGCTGCGCTTCGTGCTGTGGCAGGAGGCCGTCCCGGACGGCGAGGACGCCACCGAGCGGTACGAGGTGCTGCGCCTGTCCACGCCGGAGCGCTGACCGCCCGGGCCGCCGGCCGCCGGGTGTTCAGCCGTCGATCACGTGCGGGACGAACCGCGCGTACTCGTCGGTGATGAGCCCCGCCGACTCCCTGATGCCCAGCCCGGCCGGCTCGCCGTCGACGACCCACGCGCCGAGGACCGTGCGGTTGCCGTCGAAGTCCGGGAGCGGGCACAGCTGCTGGTAGCAGCACGGCTCGTCCCGCGGCACCGGGTCGGTGCCCGCCTCGTGGACGGTGATGCCGGCGCCTTCCCGGCCCAGCAGCGGCTTGGCGACCCAGCCGCCGTCGCGGGCGAGCTCCCGCGGGCCGTCGAGGTAGGCGGGGAGCAGGTTGGGGTGGCCGGGGTGGAGCTCCCACAGGATCGCCAGGAGCGCCTTGTTGGACAGCAGCATCTTCCACGCCGGCTCGATCCACAGCGTGGATCCCGTACCGCCGCCGTTGTCGAGGGTGTCCAGGGCGTTGGAGCCGAAGCGGTCGGTCGTCAGCCACTCCCACGGGTAGAGCTTGAAGCAGGAGCGGATGAAGGCGTACCGCTCGTCGACGAAGCGCCCGGAGAGGGGGTCCCAGCCGATGTTCTCCATGGAGATCGCCCGGGTGTCCAGGCCGGCCTGCTCGGCGGTCTCGCGCAGGTAGGCGACCGTCATCAGGTCCTCGCCGAGCTCGTCGCCGGCCGAGTGCGCGAAGTACAGCGGCGTGCCGGGCGGCAGCAGCGGCGCCTGCCGCTTCCAGGCGTCGACGAGGCGCTCGTGCAGGGAGTTCCACTGGTCGAGACCGGGGAAGCGGTCCTCCATCCAGAACCACTGGGCGCTCGCCGCCTCCACCAGGGAGGTGGGCGTGTCGGCGTTGTACTCCAGCAGCTTGGCCGGGCGGCCGCCGCCGTCGTGGCGCAGGTCGAAGCGGCCGTAGACGGAGGGGAGTTCGCCGCGGCGGCGCCAGGACTCGGCGATCAGGGCGGTCAGCGCCGGGTCGGTGAGGCCGAGGTCGGCGAAGCGGTCGTGCTCGACGATGTGCGCGGCCGCGGCCGTGCACATCTCGTGCAGCTCCGCGACCGTCTCCTCCAGCTCCTCGACCTCGGCGAGCGTGAAGGAGTAGTACGCGCTCTCGTCCCAGTACGGGCGCAGGGAGCCGTCGGGGAGGCGGGTCAGGGGGTAGATCACGCCCTGCTCCTCGACGGTGGCCTGCCAGCCGGGGCGGGGCTCGGTGCGGTGGCGGCGCATCGGGTCAGCCGCCGCCGGAGCCGGAGTTCGAGCAGCCGAAGCCGCCGCGGTCGGCGGCCTGGCTCTTGCTGAAGGTGCCGCTCCCGGCGTAGCCGCCGGACTTGTCCGAGCCGTAGTACCAGCGGCCCGCCGAGCTGCTGCCGCCGCTGCCGCCGCCGTTCCCGCTGCCGCCGCCCTTGCTCTTGCACGCCTTGGAGTCGACGACCCGGTAGCCGCCGCGCGCGACGTCGTAGCTGTTCGGGTCGACGCAGCGCTTGTCCGGCTCGGAGCCGCAGGAGGTCAGGGCCGCGGCGAGCGCGCCCATCCCGCCGAGGACGACCGTGGACGAGCGCAGCCTGCGCCGCGTCCTGCCCGTCTTTTCCGTCATGCAGATGACCCCCGTCATGTTCTGCTTCTGGTGTTTCTGGTGTTTCCGGTGTTTCGCCTGCTGTGTCGCCGGCGGTTTCCACTCCCGCACTGGCGTGCGACGAGGCCCCTCACCCTAAGGGGCACTTCCGGACGCCGTACGGCGGGGCGGCCTACAGTCGGACGGTGCTCCTGGGGATGCTCTGCGCGCCGGGTCCGGCGGTGCGTTTCGGCGGGCTTCGCCCTGGCGCCCGTCCCCGGGGCCGGTCGTCACTCCGCCGGCGGCAGGACCCTCAGCAGCGCCTCCAGCGCGCCCGGGAACGCGTGGTCCGGCGGGGTGCCGTAGCCGACGATGAGGCCGCTGGGGGCGGGGTCCGGGGCCGGGGTGCAGCGCAGGCGGGAGAGGCCCTCCAGGGCCAGGCCCTCCCACGCCGCGGCCTGCAGGGTGGGGTGCTCCGTGCCCGGCGGCAGTTCGAGGACGGCGTGCAGGCCCGCCGCGATGCCGGTGACCTTGATGTGCGGGGCGCGCTCGGCGAGGACCTCCACGAGCCGGTCGCGCCGCCGCCGGTACCGCAGCCGCATCGCGCGGACGTGCCGGTCGTACGCCCCGGACGTGATGAACTCCGCGAGCGTCAGCTGCTCCAGGGCGCCCGAGCTCCACTCCCCCGCCCGCTTGTGGACCAGCACCTCGCCGTCGAGGTGCTCCGGCAGGACCATCCACGCCAGCCGCAGCCCCGGTGCGAGGGCCTTGCTCGCGGTGCCGAAGTAGACGATGCGCTCCGGACTGAGGCCCTGCAGGCAGCCCACCGGCTGCCGGTCGTAGCGGAACTCGCCGTCGTAGTCGTCCTCCAGGATCGTCCCGCCGGTACGGGCCGCCCAGTCGACGACCGCGGCGCGCCGGTCGGGGTGCAGGGGCACGCCGGTGGGGAACTGGTGCGCCGGGGTGATCAGCACCGACCGGACGGCCGCCTTGCCGCCCTCCAGCACGCCGACGTCGGCACCCTGATCGTCCAGCGGCATCGGCAGGCACTGCAGCCCCGCCCGCTCCAGCGCCTCCCGGTGGAACCACAGCCCGTACTCCTCCACCCCCATCTCCCGCGTCCCGCGCTCCCGCAGCACCCGGCTCACCAGCGCCAGCCCCTGCGTGAACCCCGAGCACACCACGATCCGCTCCGGGTCCGCGTGCACGCCGCGGGCCCGCGCCAGGTAGCCGGCGAGGGCGGTCCGCAGCTCGATCCGGCCCCGCTCGTCGACGTGCCCGAACGCGTCGTT
>NZ_JBAMDC010000577.1:0-3038 GCF_036961605.1 Streptomyces sp. KLMMK | reverse complement strand
GCCGGCACACCCCGAAGGCGCCGTCCGCGAGGCCGTCCGCGTCCTGATCGTCGACGACCACCCCGTCGTCCGGCGCGGGCTGCGCGCCATGGTCGACGAGCTCCCCGGCGTGGAGGCCGTCGGCGAGGCCGGCGACGGCGCCGAGGCCCTGCGGCTGCTCGACGCCGGCACCCGCCCCGACGTCGTCCTCATGGACCTCCAGATGGGCGCCGGAATGCACGGCGTCGAGGCCACCCGCCGCATCACCGCCCTGCCGGACCCGCCCGCCGTGCTCATCCTCACCACCTACAGCACCGACGCCGACATCCTGGCCGCCGTCGAGGCGGGGGCGACCGGCTACCTCCTCAAGGACGCCCCGCCCGAGGACGTCGCCGCGGCCGTCCAGGCCTCCGCCCGCGGCGAGACGGTCCTCGCCCCGCCCGTCGCCGCGCGCCTGCTCGGCCGCGTGCGGTCGGGCCGCCCCACGCTGTCGCCGCGCGAGACCGAGATCCTCGGCCTGCTCGCCGAGGGCCTGGCCAACAAGCAGATCTCGCGCCGCCTGTTCATCAGCGAGGCCACGGTCAAGACCCACCTCGTGCACATCTACGGCAAGCTCGGCGTCGACAGCCGCACGGCCGCCATCGCGGCGGGGCTGGCGGGAGGGCTCATCCGGTCCGTGTGACGGGGGCGGGCCGGGCCGCGGACGCGGGGTGCAAGAATCAGGGTCCCGTAGCTACACCGCACCGACCCAGGGAGCACCGCACATGGCACCGGCCGTCCCCACGACGATGGACCGACCGCACTTCATCGGCATCGGCGGCGCCGGCATGTCGGGCATCGCGAAGATCCTCGCCCAGCGCGGCGCGGCCGTCGCCGGCAGCGACGCCAAGGACTCCGCGACCGCCGAGGCCCTGCGCGCCCTGGGCGCCACGGTGCACATCGGGCACGCCGCCGGGCACCTGGCCGACGACGCCTCCTGCGTCGTCGTCTCCAGCGCCATCCGCGCCGACAACCCCGAGCTGGCCGCCGCCGCCGAGCGCGGCATCCCCGTCGTGCACCGCTCGGACGCCCTCGCGCGCCTGATGGACGGCCTGCGCCCGATCGCGGTCGCCGGCACCCACGGCAAGACGACCACGACGTCGATGCTCGCCGTCTCCCTCGACGCCCTGGGCCTCGACCCGTCGTACGCCATCGGCGGCGACCTGGACGCCCCCGGCTCCAACGCGCGCCACGGCGCCGGCGAGATCTTCGTGGCGGAGGCGGACGAGAGCGACCGCAGCTTCCACAAGTACGCGCCCGAGGTCGCGATCATCCTCAACGTGGAGCTGGACCACCACGCGAACTACGCGTCGATGGACGAGATCTACGAGTCGTTCGAGACCTTCGCCGGCCGGATCCGCCCGGGCGGCACGCTCGTGGTCGCCGCCGACCAGGCGGGCGCGCGCGAGCTCACCGAGCGCATCTCGGGCCGCCACGACATCGAGGTCGTCACCTACGGCGAGGCCGAGGACGCCGACGTGCGCGTCCTGAAGGTCACCCCGCGCGGCCTGACCAGCGAGGTCACCGTCCTGCTGGGCGGCAAGATGCTGACCTTCACGGTCTCCGTCCCCGGCCGTCACTACGCCCTCAACGCCGTCGCCGCCCTCGCGGCGGGCATCGCGCTCGGCATCCCCGCGCACAACCTGGCCTCGGCGCTCGGCAAGTACACCGGCGTCAAGCGCCGCCTGCAGCTCAAGGGCGAGGCCCGCGGCGTGCAGGTCATCGACTCCTACGCGCACCACCCGACCGAGATGAGCGCCGACCTGGAGGCCATCCGCGGCGCCGCCGCCGACGCCCGCCTCCTGGTCGTCTTCCAGCCGCACCTGTTCTCCCGCACCCAGGAGCTCGGCACGGAGATGGGCCAGGCCCTCGCCCTCGCCGACGCCTCGGTCGTCCTGGACATCTACCCGGCCCGCGAGGACCCGGTCCCGGGCGTCACCAGCGCCCTGATCATCGACGCCGCGACGGCCGCCGGCGCCGACGTGCGCGCCGAGCACGACATGGCGGCGATCCCGGACGTGGTCGCGGGAATGGCCCGCCCCGGAGACCTCGTTCTGACCATGGGCGCCGGTGACGTGACGGACCTCGGTCCGCGCATCCTGGCCCGCCTGGAGAGCTGACCGCACCGGCGGACAGCCGCGACCCCCCGGAAGGCGTGCGAGATGGCGTACGAGGTCGAGAAGACGGACGAGCAGTGGCGGGCGGAGCTCTCCCCCGCGGAGTACCAGGTGCTCCGCAGGGCCGGCACCGAGCCCGCCTTCCGGGGCGAGTACACCGACACGAAGACCGCGGGCGTCTACTCCTGCCGCGCCTGCGGCGCGGAGCTGTTCCGCTCCACCGAGAAGTTCGAGAGCCACTGCGGCTGGCCCAGCTTCTACGACCCGAAGGACTCGTCCGCGGTCGAGCTGATCGACGACCGTTCGCACGGCATGGCGCGCACCGAGGTCCGCTGCGCCCGCTGCGGCTCCCACCTCGGCCACGTCTTCGAGGGCGAGGGCTACCCCACCCCCACCGACCAGCGCTACTGCATCAACTCCATCGCCCTGCGCCTGGAGCCTGCGGAGGACTGAGACCGGGCAACGGGTGAGTCCGGCTCACTTGCGCGCGGCGAGGCCCTTCTTCAGGTCGTCGTAGTTCATGACGGGGAGCAGCTCGACATCGGCTTCCATCTCGAGCAGGAGCGACTCCAGGGTGGCGGGTATCTGCGACGGGTCCGCCAGGTCGAAGACGAGCGTGCAGGTGCGGCCGCCGTCCATGGGGCCGAAGTAGGCCGCTTCGGGCTTGGTGCGGTCCATCAGGTCCTGCACGAACTTCGCGAGGTTGCCGCTCTTGTAGGCCTCGTTCGAAGCGTGGGTGTCCAGCCGGGCCCTGAGCATCATGCGCATGGCTCATCGTCCCCTCGGGGCGACCCACCGCACCCGGCGCTCCGGCTCCGCGCTCACTGAGGCGCGGATGCGCCCACTCTCAGCGTCTCTCCGGCCCCGCCCCGCCGCAACGCAGGCGCGGCGGGGTCAGCCGCA
>NZ_JBAMDC010000576.1:0-3039 GCF_036961605.1 Streptomyces sp. KLMMK | reverse complement strand
GGGGTTGCAGCGGCTGCTGGCTGATCATTGACGGACCCTGGCCGAGAGCTGCGCTCGACGCGGGGTCCTCGGTCAGTTTATCCGGCGTTCTCGTGGTTGGGGCATCCTGTCTCGTATCACCGCCCCGGTGACCTGCGACACCCGTGTGCTCCGGCGCACAAAACGCTCACGCGAAGCGCTGCACGACCAGGTCCCAGACGGTGTCCGCGAGGTCGTCCTTGGGACCGTAGGGAACAGGCGTCTCGGAGCCGTCAGGGGCCAGGACGACGGCTTCGTTCGCCTCCGAGCCGAAGGTCTTCCGCTCCCCCACCTCATTGACAACCAGCAGGTCACAGCCCTTGCGGGCGAGCTTGGCGCGCCCGTTGGCGAGGACGTCGTCGGTCTCCGCGGCGAAGCCCACGACCACCTGCCCGGGGCGCGGCCGGTCCCCGGAGAGCTCGGCGAGGACGTCGGGGTTGCGGACGAGCTCGACGGGCGCCGGCTCCTCGCCGTCCTTCTTCTTGATTTTGCCCTCGGCGTAGCGAGCGGGGCGGAAATCGGCCACGGCGGCGGCCATGACGACGGCGTCGGCGTCCGCGGCGGCCTTCAGCACGGCCTCCCGGAGCTGCACGGCGGTGCCCACGCGTATGACGTCGGCGCCGGCCGGGTCGGGCAGCTCGCTGTTGGCGGCGACGAGCGTGACCCGGGCGCCGCGCGCGACGGCGGTGCGGGCCAGGGCGTAGCCCTGCTTGCCGGAGGAGCGGTTACCGAGGAAGCGCACGGGGTCGAGCGGCTCGCGGGTGCCTCCGGCGCTGATGACCACATGCCGGCCGGCGAGGTCGGCCACCGGGCCGCCGGCTCCGCGGGCCAGCACCCGGCGGCAGACCTCGAAGATCTCCTCGGGGTCGGGGAGGCGGCCCTTGCCCGTGTCGACGCCGGTCAGGCGGCCGACGGCGGGCTCGATGACGATCGCGCCGCGGCGGCGCAGCGTCGCCACGTTCTCCTGGGTGGCCGGGTTCTCCCACATCTCGGTGTGCATGGCGGGCGCGAAGACGACCGGGCAGCGGGCGGTGAGCAGCGTATTGGTCAGCAGGTCGTCGGCGAGGCCATGGGCGGCCTTGGCCAGCATGTCGGCGGTGGCGGGCGCGACGACGACGAGGCGGGCCTCCTGGCCGATGCGCACGTGGGGCACCTCATGGACGCTCTCCCACACCTCGGTGCCCGCGGGGTGGCCGGACAGGGCCGACCAGGTCGCCTCGCCGACGAAGTGCAGGGCCGAGGCCGTGGGTACCACGCGGACGTCATGGCCGGACTCGGTGAGCCGGCGCAGCAGCTCGCACGCCTTGTAGGCGGCGATCCCGCCGCTGACCCCCAGGACGACCTTGGGCTTGTCCATCGCTCGCTGTCTCCCCATCCATCGGTTGCGTACAGGTCCCATGACACACCAAGGGTCCGGCAGCCGCGCTGCCGGACCCTTGGTGACGAAAAACGACGAAGAACGCCGTGCTTACTGCGCCGGGGCCTCGATGGCCTCGGAGGTCAGCAGGCCCGCGTTGATCTCGCGGAGCGCGATGGAGAGCGGCTTCTCGTGGACGTGGGTGTCCACCAGCGGGCCGACGTACTCCAGCAGGCCCTCGCCGAGCTGCGAGTAGTACGCGTTGATCTGACGGGCGCGCTTGGCGGCGTAGATCACCAGGCTGTACTTCGAGTCGGTTGCCTCGAGCAGCTCATCAATCGGCGGGTTGATGATGCCCTCGGGCGCGGTGATGGAAGAGGACACTCTCTGCCTTCCGAAGGGGGGTGAAGAAAGATGGTCAACGGAGCAAGGCTAGCAGTTCACGCGCAACGTCCTCGACGGAGGTGTTGACCAGCGTGACGTCGAACTCCGACTCCGCGGCGAGCTCGACCTTGGCCGCGGCGAGGCGGCGCTCGATCACCTCGGGCGACTCGGTGCCCCGGCCGGTGAGCCGGCGGACCAGCTCGTCCCAGCTGGGGGGCGCCAGGAAGACCAGCCGGGCCTCCGGCATGGTCTCGCGGACCTGCCGGGCGCCCTGCAGGTCGATCTCCAGCAGCACCGGCTCGCCGGCCTCCAGGCGGTCGAGGACCGCCCGGCGGGGCGTGCCGTAGCGGTTGCCGGCGAACTCGGCCCACTCCAGCAGCTCACCGTTGGCGACGAGCTTGTCGAACTCCTCGTCGTCGACGAAGAAGTACTGGACACCGTCCTGCTCGCCGGGGCGCGGCTTGCGGGTGGTGGCCGAGACCGAGAGCCACACCTCGGGGTGCGCCTTGCGCATATGGGCGACGACCGTGCTCTTGCCGACCCCGGAGGGGCCGGAGAGCACGGTCAGCCGCGGTTGTCTGGCCGGGGATACGGGGGACGTCCCCCGGGAGACTGCAGTACTCATGCAGCGATTATCCCGGTTCGCGGGAGTGCCTGGGAACGTCAGGCGGCCTTGCCGCCGAACTCACGCTCCAGCGATGCGATCTGGTTCGAGCCGAGCCCGCGCACACGACGGCTCTCGGAGATCCCGAGCCGCTCCATGATCTGCTTGGCGCGGACCTTGCCCACGCCCGGCAGGCTCTCCAGGAGTGCGCTGACCTTCATCTTGCCGATCACTTCGTTCGTCTGGCCCTGCGCGATGACATCGTGCAGCGAGGCACCGGAGTGCTTGAGCCGATTCTTGACCTCGGCGCGCTCCCGGCGAGCCGCGGCGGCCTTTTCGAGCGCGGCAGCGCGCTGTTCAGGGGTAAGGGGCGGAAGAGCCACGCCTACGTCACCTCGGATATCGAACTGTCGGATAACGGACCGGTGAGGAACCTAGTCGGCCCACACCTGCGGAGCAACGAGCAACGCGCTTGCACGTTCGCTCTCGTCGGAGACTAGCGGCCGATTCCGCTCCAGTCAGCGAGAACAAGCGAAAAGTCCTGGTCAGACTCGCTCGACCAGGACTTTTCCGGACATATGGACCAACAATTTTGACGCTTCTGTGGCAGGCTCGCCGCGAGGCGGGCCTCCGGCGGCTACCCGGCCGCCGGATCCGCGGCGCTCACGGCCTCCCG
>NZ_JBAMDC010000575.1:0-3048 GCF_036961605.1 Streptomyces sp. KLMMK | reverse complement strand
AGCCGGCCAGCACCTGCTGCAGCTTGGCCTTCTCCTTCCGGGTCACGGACAGCCCGTAGTAGTCCTTCACCCCGATCCACGCCTGGCTGTAGAGGCACTCGGCGCCGGCGGCCGGCATCCACTTCTCCGGCCCCTTGTCGCCCTTGCGCCGGTTGGCCCAGGTGGACACCGCGATCAGCTGCGGCGAGGCGGCCAGGTCGTTGGCGAACTCCTGCCGCTTCTTGGCCGTCCAGGCGCGCGCGCCGGACCCCCACGCGTGCCGCAGCGGCACGACGTGGTCGATGTCGACGTGCGCCGGGTCGGCCATGTCCCGGTTGTCGTACTCGCTGTGCCACCGCCCGCCGACGACCTTGCACCTGCCGTCGAGCGTCGCCGGGACGACGGACTGGAACTTGAGGGCGATCTGCCGGGTGGTGCACCGGTCGACGCCGTGCGGGACCCAGCAGGCGGAGCCGAAGTGCTTGCGGTGGTAGCCCTTGCTGCTGAAGGGCTTGACCTCCAGCTCGCCCAGCATGCGCACGGCCTCCTTGCGGTCCGGCAGGTTCCGGGGCCACTTCAGGGGCAGGGCGGCGCTGCGGCCGCGCGGGGGCGTGGTCGGCGGGTTCCCGGTCTTGGGGGGCCGCGTGTAGATGTCCCCCTCGTCCGCGGCCGGCCCCTCGCAGTCGTTCTCGTCGAAGTCCATCGGGGCCCGGTGCTGGTGCCGCCCGGTCTGCTGCCCGGCCTGCGGCGTGACGGGTTCCGGCGGGGGTGTGGCCCGGGCGGCGGTCCCGGGCAGGGCCGCCGGGACGACGGCGGCGGCGATGGCGAAGGCGATTCCCAGGCGTCTGTACCGGCGCATGACGCATCTCCTCAGGCTGTGCAGTGCAGTTGCTGTGCTGCGGATGCCGATGTGGCCCATCATGAGGAATTGACCAAGAGGGGGTCAAATGTGCGTATATTCTGATTAATTCACCCGTCCGGGGAGGGAAACGCTCGCCTCCAGGACCGCCCGGGCGCAGGCCGCCACCCTCCCCCAGGCCTACACGGTGATCCGCTCCAGCCCCTCCTCCTCCGCGGCCTCCGCCTCCTCCAGCAGCCGCTCCGCCACCGCGTCGAGGGCCCGGTCGAGGCGGGCGCGGTCCTCGGGGCCGGCGACGTCCCAGTCGTCCAGGCGCGCGGCCAGCCACGCGCGCCACGTCGTGCCCAGCCGTTCGATCTCCGCCTCGCCCGCGGGCGTCAGCGACAGCCGGTCGCCCTCCACGCGCGCGTACCCGGCCTCCGCCGTGCGGGCGAAGGCCGGCTTCAGCACCTCCGGCGGCATCCGGTGCGCGGCCGCCACCGACGACAGCGCCGCCTCGCCGCGCACGCGCAGGCGCCAGTGGATCTGGCCCAGCGTCCACGCCTCGGCCGGGCCGAGCGGGCTGCCCGACTCCGCCAGGACCTGGCGGCTCACCGGCCCCTTCGCCTTGCGCATGACGCTCGCCACCGCCCGCTCCAACTGACGCTCCGCCTCCGCGGAGTCCGGGGCCGCGAAGCCCTCGCCCATGTCGGACGCACCGGCCCGCGCGCTGTCGCGCAGCGGCACCTCCTTGAGGAACCACGCGGCGACGAAACCCGCCAGCGCCACCGGCACCACCCACAGGAAGACGTAGTTCACGGTCTCCGCGTACGCGTCGACGACCGGCCGCGCCAGGTCCGCCGGCAGCGCGGCCAGCCCCTGCGGGCTGATCACGGCGGACGGCGGCACGCCGGGCGAGCGGGCCAGCGCCTCCACCAGATTGGGCTTGAGCTGGTTGCTGTAGAGCGTGCCGAAGATGGCCGTGCCGAAGGAGCTGCCGAGCGTGCGGAAGAACGTGACGCCCGAGGTGGCCGTCCCCAGCTCGTGGTACGGGACGGTGTTCTGCACGGCGATCGTCAGCACCTGCATCGCCAGCCCGATGCCCACGCCCAGCACGAACATGTACAGCGACTCCAGCCACGCCCCAGTCGACGCCCCCATCGTCGACATCAGGTACAGCCCCAGCGCCATCACCGCCATGCCCGAGACGGGGAACATCCGGTAGCGGCCGGTGCGGCTGACGACGATGCCCGAGAGCATGGACGCGCCCAGCAGCCCGGCGACCATCGGCAGGGCCCGCACGCCCGACATGGTGGCCGACACCCCGTCCACGTACTGCAGGTACGTCGGCAGGTACGTCAGCGCGCCCAGCATCGCGAAGCCGACGATGAAGCTGAGGAGGGAGCAGACGGTGAAGACGGGATTGCGGAACAGGTGCATGGGGAGCATCGGTTCCTTCGCCCGCAGCTCCACCAGGACGAAGCCCGTCAGGAGGGCGATCGCACCCGTGAACAGGCCGATGATGACCGCCGAGCTCCACGCGTACGTGTTGCCGCCCCACTCCAGGCCGAGGACCAGCGCGGAGGCGCCGGCGGCCACCAGGGCGATGCCCAGGTAGTCGATGACGGGCCGCACCGCCGAGCGGACCACCGGGATCGTGCGGGCCGCCATGACGACCATCACGATCGCGACGGGCACGTTGACGTAGAAGCACCAGCGCCAGGTCGCGTGGTCGGTGAACACCCCGCCCAGGGTCGGGCCGACGACCGTCGTCACGCCGAAGACCGCGCCCAGCGCGCCCTGGTACTTGCCGCGCTCGCGCAGCGGGATGACGTCCGCGATCAGCGCCATGGCGGTGACCATCAGACCGCCGCCGCCGACGCCCTGCAGGGCGCGCGCGGCGATCAGCATCATCATGGAGTCGGCGACGCCCGCGAAGACCGAACCGGCGGTGAAGACGACGGCACTGAGCTGGAAGACGACCTTCCGGCCGAAGAGGTCGCCGAACTTGCCGACCAGGACGGTCGAGACGGTCTCGGCGAGCAGGTACGCCGTGACCACCCACGCCATGTGCCCGCCGCCGCCCAGGTCCGCGACGATCGTCGGCAGCGCCGTGGAGACGATCGTCTGGTCGAGGGCCGCGAGCAGCATGCCCAGCACGATCGTGACGAAGACCAGGTTCGTGCGGCGGCGGCTGAGCGGCGGCGGGGCCGCGGGGACGTCCGCCGGGG
>NZ_JBAMDC010000574.1:0-3057 GCF_036961605.1 Streptomyces sp. KLMMK | reverse complement strand
GCCCTCCCGCTCCGCCGCGGCACAGCGGAGTGGGGTGCCGCTTCCCTGCGCGCCATGTGGGCGTTACCCGTGATTCAACAGCGGTTGCGAGCCTTGCGGAATGCAGCCCGCTGTGCCACCCGTACCCGCTCGAAGGCTCCGCGCCGCTCCCGCCGCGCCCTCCTTCGGCGCGCCCGGCCCGCCCCCGGCGCGGCACCATGGGAACATGACCCAGTCGTCCCGCGCACAGGCCCACGACCAGCCGCACGGCGACCGCAGCGACCGCTACGGCGAGGGATACGGCAACCCGCAGCCCTCGGTCGGGTCCATCGCCGCGCACCGGCCCTTCGCAGTGGCCTCCCCCGCCGCCTCGCCGGGCCTGGAGCCCGACCTGGACGCCGACCTCGGCCCGTATGCGCACGGCTACGACCACGACGCGTACGGCCACGGCCCGGCCTACGCCCCCGGCCGCGACGGCGAGGACGACGACCCTTACGGCGACGGGCCGCTCCCGCAGGGCCGCTTCCTGGACCGCGAGCGCAGCTGGCTGGCCTTCAACGAACGCGTCCTGGAACTGGCCGAGGACCCGGCGACGCCCCTGCTGGAGCGGGCCAACTTCCTCGCGATCTTCGCGAGCAACCTGGACGAGTTCTTCATGGTCCGCGTGGCCGGCCTCAAGCGCCGCATCGCCACCGGCGTCGCCACCCGCTCCGCCTCCGGCCTGCAGCCCCGCGAGGTGCTGGAGCTGATCTGGAACCGCTCCCGCGAGCTCATGGCCCGGCACGCCGCCTGCTACCAGCAGGACGTCGCCCCCGAGCTGGCCGAGGAGGGCATCCACCTCATCCGCTGGCACGAGCTGACCGACAAGGAGCAGGGCCGGCTCTTCACCCTCTTCCGGCAGCAGATCTTCCCCGTGCTGACCCCGCTGGCGGTCGACCCCGCGCACCCGTTCCCGTACATCTCGGGGCTCTCCCTCAACCTCGCGGTCGTCGTCCGCAACCCCGTCAGCGGGCACGACCACTTCGCCCGGGTCAAGGTCCCGCCGATCCTCTCCCGCTTCCTGGAGGCCTCCCCGCAGCGCTACGTCCCCCTGGAGGACGTCATCGCCGCGCACCTCGAAGAGCTCTTCCCCGGCATGGAGGTGCTCGCGCACCACATGTTCCGCGTGACGCGCAACGAGGACCTGGAGGTCGAGGAGGACGACGCGGAGAACCTGCTGCAGGCGCTGGAGAAGGAGCTCATGCGCCGCCGCTTCGGCCCGCCCGTGCGGCTGGAGGTCGAGGAGTCCATCGACCCGTACGTCCTCGACCTGCTGGTCCGCGAGCTGAAGATCTCCGACGCCGAGGTCTACCCGCTGCCCGGCCCGCTCGACCTCACCGCGCTCTTCCGCATCGCCTCCCTCGACCGGCCCGAGCTCAAGTACCCCAAGTTCGTGGCCGGCACGCACCGTGACCTCGCCGAGGTCGAGTCGGCCTCCGCGCCCGACATCTTCGCCGCCCTGCGCGAGCGCGACGTCCTGCTGCACCACCCGTACGACTCGTTCTCCACCTCCGTGCAGGCGTTCCTGGAGCAGGCGGCGACCGACCCCGACGTCCTCGCCATCAAGCAGACCCTCTACCGGACCTCCGGCGACTCGCCCATCGTCGACGCCCTGATAGACGCGGCCGAGTCCGGCAAGCAGGTGCTCGTCCTCGTCGAGATCAAGGCGCGCTTCGACGAGCAGGCCAACATCAAATGGGCCCGCAAGCTGGAGGAGGCGGGCTGCCACGTCGTCTACGGGCTGGTGGGCCTCAAGACGCACTGCAAGCTCTCCCTGGTGGTCCGGCAGGAGGGCGACACCCTGCGCCGCTACTCGCACGTCGGCACCGGCAACTACCACCCCAAGACCGCCCGGCTGTACGAGGACCTCGGGCTGCTCACCGCCGACCCGCAGGTCGGAGCCGACCTCTCCGACCTCTTCAACCGGCTCTCCGGCTACTCGCGCCGCGAGACCTACCGGCGCCTGCTCGTCGCCCCCAGATCCCTGCGGGACGGGCTCGTCGCCCGGATCGCCAAGGAGGTCGCGCACCACCGCTCCGGGCGGCCCGCCTCCATCCGCATCAAGGTCAACTCGATGGTCGACGAGACGGTCATCGACGCCCTGTACCACGCCGCCCGCGCCGGCGTCCCGGTCGACGTGTGGGTGCGCGGCATCTGCGCCCTGCGGCCCGGCGTCCCCGGCCTTTCCGAGAACATCCGCGTCCGCAGCGTCCTCGGCCGCTTCCTGGAGCACTCGCGGGTCTTCGCGTTCGGCAACGGCGGTGAGCCCGAGGTGTGGCTCGGCAGCGCCGACATGATGCACCGCAACCTCGACCGGCGCATCGAGACCCTCGTGCGCGTTACCGACCCCGCGCACCGGGCCTCCCTCAGCAGGCTGCTCGAAACCGGCATGTCCGACTCCACCGCCTCCTGGCACCTCGGCCCGGACGGCGGCTGGACGCGGCACGCGACCGACGCCGACGGACAGCCGCTGCGGAACGTCCAGGAGATGCTCATCGACGCCCGGAGGCGCCGGCGTGGCTCAGCGACCCCATGACCCGGCAGGTACGGACACCGCCGCGCTTACGGGCGCGCCCGAGAACGCATGCACGGACGCACGCACGGACGCATGTACGGACGCACGCGGGGATTCGCTCACGGACCCGCTCACGGGCCCGCTCACAGACGTGCTTACGGACGTGCTCATGGACACTGCCGGGGGGCAGGACACGATGACGACGAAGTACCCGGCCGTGCGCACCGCCGCCGGCCCGGCCGGCCCCGCGGGCGCGGCCACCGCCGGCGACGTCCTGGCCGGATACCTGCAGGCCCAGGCCGTCGAGTTCCTGCGCAGCCTGCGGCTGCACGGCGAGAGCGGCGCCGACGCCGACGAGGCGGGGGAGGCGGCCCGCCTGCTGCGCCGGTCCGCCCGGCGCATCGCCGGGGCCCTGTACGTCTACCGCCCGCTGACGGACACCGACTGGACCGACCAACTGCGCACCGAGCTCGTATGGCTGTCGGACGTGCTGGGCCGCGAGCACGCCTACGCGGCGCGGCTCG
>NZ_JBAMDC010000573.1:0-3058 GCF_036961605.1 Streptomyces sp. KLMMK | reverse complement strand
GCCGACGGGCAGCCGGTCACGGCCGCGCTCGGTCCGTGGCGGACGGCCGACCGGGAGGCCCTGGAGGCGGCGGTGCGGCTGCTTGAGGGCGTGTGGCCCGAGATGCTGGACGAACTCCGCACCGTGGTCCGCCAGGTGGCGCTCCTGGACGGCATGGCGATCGACGGCTTCACCGACTTCACCGTGCACGGCGCGGTCCTGATCAACCGCAGGCGGCTCTCGGCGACTCGCTCCGGGCTCCCCGGCCCGGCCCGGCTGACCGAAGCACTGGTCCACGAGGGCACGCACAACCGCTGCAACGTCGCGGAAGTCCGGGCGCCGTTCCTGCACCCCGCGGCCGACGACACGGCGGGCCCCCTCACCACGCCCCTGCGCGCCGACCCGCGCCCGCTCAGCGGCCTGTTCCAGCAGACGGTGGTCCTGGCCCGCTGCGTCCTCCTCCACCGCCGTACGGCGGACGCGGCTGCGCTCCCTACGGCAGGGCGGGCGGCGGTACACGCCCGCCACGACCGCCTGCTGACCGACCTGGAAAAGGCGGTATCGTCCCTCACCGCGCACCGGGCGGGCCTGACGGAACACGGGGCGAGGCTGCTGCGGCAGTGCGCGGCGATCGCGCGGGACAGCTAGGCCTGGCCGGCCCGGCAGCGCCGGACTGCGCGCGCCCACGCTTCGCCGCAGCAGCACGAACAGATGCCGACGGCACGGGGCACAAGCCCTGAACGGGCCCGGCGGCATGGCGGCTGTCCGCCACGGCCCGGGCGGGCCGAACGGCGACCGCGCCGGACGCCCCGTGAGGCCGGCACGGCAGCGCCGGACTGCTCGTGGTCACATCTCACCGTCACGGCGCGAACAGATGCCTGCGGCATCGGGGCGCAGGCCGCGTGCGGTCCCGGCAGCACACCCGTACGTGCCCGGCCGCGACGCCGGCCACCCGTCGCATGCCGGGCCGACGGCGGTCTGACCAGTCGGACCGCCGAGCCCGCCACGCACCCGACCGGCAGCCCCGGACCCCCCGTCAGCCCACCCCGCCGCAGCGGCGGTCAACCGGTACCGAACCACCCCCGGGCGTCCGCGGAGTCAGGTCCTCCGGCCCGTCCTCAGCGCGTCCCTCACACCCCCCGCCGTCAGGCGTGACCGCCACGTCGCCCAGCGTTCCCACCTCGTCCCCCAGAGACGGGGGTCCTCGTACGGGACCCAGCCCGTCGCGGCCGACGGGTACCGCGGTACGCCTACGCACAGCCGCTTCGTGATGACGAAGCGGGTCTCGGCCGTGGTGTTGGGCTGCGAGGCGTGGAGGTGGTCGCCGGCGAAGAGGAGGATGTCGCCGGGGTCGAGTTCGATGTCGACCGGGGTGCCGACCGGCTGGCCGGGGAGGAGTGTGTGGCCGTCGTGGCGGAGGGGGCGACGGTACGCGTCGGGGTAGAACAGCAGGCCGTTGCCGCTGCGGACCGGGCCGACGGCCATCCAGAGGTTGACGGAGTTGACGGCGGTGTTGAACCAGGAGTCGACGTGGGCGTCGCGCGGGGTCAGGAAGCCTTCGAGTCCGGCCGGTTCCGCTCCCCCGGCCCCGACGGAGCGCTGCGGCGGCATGATGCGGATCCCGAGGTGCCCGCTGAGGTAGAGCCGGGTTCCTTGCGGCTCCAGGGCCCTGGCCACGTCGTGCAGGACGGTGCGGGAGAAGGGCCGCAGCCGGGTCTCCAGGTCGGTGCGGACGGCCGCGATCTGCGCGGTGTCCGCGTGGCGGTGCGCGTTTTCGAGCGCTCCGGAGACCTGGGCCGCCCCGGCCGCCGGCAGGGCGTCGGCGACGGCGCGGGCCGCCTCCCGCCGGATCGTCCCCAGCGCGCCGATGTGGCGCAGTCCGCCCTTGACGGCCACGAGGGCGCCGTCGAGGACGTGCCGCAGCGAGACGGGGATGCCGTAGGGGCCGGGTTCGACGGTGTGCAGGGCGGCGGGCCCGGCCGCCACGGGCCGGGGGGCCGCACCGGGGACCGGCCCCGTCACGGTGCCCCGTCCCGGTGCTCCCGGCCGGCCGCCATGGCCGCGATCCCGTCGTGCAGCGCCGTCCGCGGGCGGAAGCCGAAGGCACGGGTGGCGACGGTGATGTCGGCTCCGGTGTGCCGGGCGTCGCCCGGCCCGGGCGGCCGCGGGACCACGGCGACGGGCCCGGCGACGCTTTCCACGGCGGCGACGGCCTGTTTCATGGAGACCGGCGAGCCGCCGCCGATGTTGGCCACTCCGGTGAAGCCGGAGAGGGCGGCGTCCCGCATGCCGGTGACGACGTCCTGGACGTAGGTGAAGTCGCGGGTCTGCTCGCCGTCGCCGTAGAGCGGGAACGGCGGGCCGCCCCGCGCCGCGGCCAGGAGGCGCGCGAAGGCCATGTCGGGCCGCTGCCGGGGCCCGTAGACGGTGAACAGCCGCAGGGCGACGACGGGCACCGCGTAGGCCGTGCGGTACAGCTCGCACAGGTGCTCGGCGGCGAGCTTGGTCACCCCGTAGGGCGAGACGGGCCGGGGGCAGGCCGTCTCGGCCGTCGGGAAGGCGCGGGCGTCGCCGTAGACGGAGGAGCTGGACGCGTAGACGAACTTGGCGAGCGGGCGGCCCCGGACGGCTTCGAGGAGCACCTGGGTGGCCAGGATGTTCCGGTCGGCGTAGAGGGCGAACTCGCGTCCCCAGGACGGCCGGATGCCGGGCTGGGCAGCGAGGTGGTAGACGACGTCCGCGCCGTCGAGCACCGGGTCGAGCGCGGCGTCCAGCAGGTCGGCGCGGTGGAAGGTGAAGGCCGGGCAGCTCATCGGGCCGCGCAGGTTGCGCTCTTTGAGGGCGGGGTCGTAGGAGTCGGTGAGTGCGTCGATGCCGGCGACGCTGTCGCCGGCGGCCAGGAGGTGCGCACAGAGGTGGGAGCCTATGAAGCCGGCCGCGCCGGTGACGACGGCGCGCACTAGGGACGCCCTTCCCGGGGCAGGTCCGCGGGTTTCCCGGGTTTCCCGGGTTCTACGGGTTCCCCGGGCCCTCGTGGCGCCGTCCGGACGCCGGGCGGCAGGACGCGGTCGGCGCGCGC
>NZ_JBAMDC010000572.1:0-3063 GCF_036961605.1 Streptomyces sp. KLMMK | reverse complement strand
TGTCCTTCACGGCCGCCACCAACGGGGCGGCGAGCCTCTCCCCCGCCGGGGACCGGCTGGTCGCCGAGGTGCAGAACGTGCTGTGGTCCCTGCCCCGCGAGGGCGGGGAGGCCGTCGCGATCACCCCGGCCGATCTGGAGCCGACCCGGCCCGTGCACGCGCCCGACGGCCGGCAGCTGGCCGTCTGCGCCTACCGGGGCGGCGGCTTCCACATCTGGACGCTTCGGCCCGACGGCAGCGGGCTGCGGCAGGTCACGGACGGGCCGTGGGACGACCGCGGGCCCGCCTGGTCGCCGGACGGCACGCGGATCGCCTTCGCCTCCGAGCGGGGCGGCGACCCGGTGGCGGGCAGCCCGTACCGGTTGTGGGTGGTGGACGTGCGGAACGGTGCGCTCACGCGGGTCACCGGGGTGGGCGGGCAGGAGGGGCCGCTGCAGGACGGCGCCTGGGAGGACTTCGACCCCGTGTGGTCGCCGGACGGCTCGCGGCTGCTGTTCGTCCGCGCCCGCGTCGCCGGGACCGCGCTGGAGGCCCGCACGATCGCGTCCGTCCCCGCCGACGGGCACGGGCCGGTGCGGGCCGAGCACACCGAGACCGAGGCCGCGCAGGTCATGACCCCGGCCGTCGCGCCGGACGGACGCCTGGCCTACCTGCGGACGACCGCCGCGCCCAAGGCCGGCTGCACCCTGGTCGTCGACGGCGCGCCCGTCCCGGTCGACGGGGACGTCGAGCCCGTCCCGCCCCGCTGGGTCCCGGACGGCGAGCTGCTCCTGACCGTCGGCGGCACGTTCCGGGTCGTCCGCCCGAAGGCGCCGCAGGACGCCCGCGTCATCCCCTTCCTCGGCCGCCTGCCCGTCGCCCGGCCGCGCTACCGCACCAAGCGGTACGACCTCGACGGCGGCGGCGTGCACGGCGTCCGCTCCCTGCACCTCCCAGCCCTCTCGCCCGACGCCCGCCGGGTCGCCTTCGCCGCGCTCAATGCGCTCTGGGTCGCCGACGTCACCGGCGGGCGGCCGCCGCGCCGGGTCGTGGCGTCCGATCCCACGCGCTACGTCTTCGGGCCCGTCTGGAGCCCCGACGGCCGGTCCCTGGTCTACGCCGACGACCGCGGCGGCCTGCTCGCCGCGCGCCGTCACGATCTCGCCTCCGGCGAGGAGACCGAGCTGGCCGGGGGCGGCCGCGCCTACCCCGTCCTGTCCCCCGACGGCCGGCGGCTGGCCGCCCTGGACCTGACCGGCGCGCTCGTGGTGCGCGACCTGGCCGCCGGCACGGACCGGGTGCTCGCCTCCCCCCTGGGCGGCGGCGGGCTGCCCGGCAGACCGAGCTGGTCCCCGGACGGGCGGTACGTCGCCCTGTGCGACCGCAACCGGCTGAACCAGCGGTTCCGCGAGGGCTACAACCTCATCCGGGTCGTCGACACCACCGACGGCAGCGCCCGCCTGCACGCAATCGCCCCGCACGTCTCGATCGCCGACCGCTACGACTGCGGGCCCGTCTGGTCGCCCGACGGCCGCCACATGGCGGTGATCTCCGAGTCCGCCCTGTGGCTGCTGCCGGTGCGGCCCGACGGCACCCCGGACGGCGAGCCGCGCCGGCTCACGGACGGCGCGGCCGATCACCCCTCCTGGTCGGGCGACTCCCGGAAGATCCTCTACCTGGCCGCCGACGGCCGGCTGCGCCTCCTCGACGTCCACGACGCCTCCACCCGTACGCTCCGCATCCCCCTCGACTACCGGCGCCCGGTCCCCGCCGACACCGTCGTGCACGCCGGCAGGTTCTGGGACGGCACCGGGGAGGCCGTCCGCGAGAACGTCGACCTGGTGGTCCGCGGCGGGCGGATCGACGCCGTCGAGCCCCACCGGGCGCGGCGCGCGGCCGTCCGCACCGTCGACGCCTCCTCCGGCACCGTGATCCCCGGCCTGTGGGACGCCCACACCCACCCGTACCAGAACACGTACGGCGGCCGGCAGACCGCGCTGCAACTGGCCTACGGGATCACCACCGCGGTCTCCTTCGGCGGCGGCGCCTACGAGCAGGCCCGCATCCGCGAGGCCGTGGCGGCGGGCGAGCTGGCCGGGCCGCGGATGCTGACCACCGGAGAGCTGCTCGACGGCTCGCGCGTCGCGTACAGCATGGGCCGGGCGCACCGCACCCGCGAAGGGCTGCGCCGGTCGCTGTCCCGCGCCGCGGCCCTCGACTGGGACTTCGTCAAGACCTACGTCCGCGCGCCCGGCTGGGCGATGGAGGAAGCGGCCCGCTTCGCGCACGAGCGGCTGGGGGTCCGCGCCGGCAGCCACCTCGTGTCGCCGGGCGTCCAGCTCGGCCAGGACCTGACGACGCATCTGCAGGCCACGCAGCGGCTGGAGTTCGGGCACGCGACGAGCGCGTCGGGGCGCGCCTACCAGGACGTGGAGGAGATCTACACGCACGGGGACTTCCGCCTCGTCGCCACGATCTTCACCTCGGTGCCGCTGCTGGGCGAGGCTCCGGCCCTGGCGCAGGACCCCCGGGTGACGCAGCTGATGCCGCCGTGGGACGTGGAGGTGGTCCGCAAGACCGCGGCCGCCCGGCCGACCGCCGACCAGCTGGCCACCCTGGAGCGTGAGATCGGCGTCTACCGGCGGGTGCTGGCGGGCGGCGGCACCGTGGCCCTGGGGACGGACGCGCCGCTGGTGCCCGTGGGCCTCGCCCTGCACCTGGGGCTGCGCGCGCTGCACCGCCACGGGCTGTCCGCGGCACAGGCGCTGCGGACCGCGACCGTGCTGCCCGCCCGGGTCTTCGGCGCGGACCGGGACCTGGGCACCCTGGAGCCCGGCAAGCTCGCGGACGTGACGGTGGTGGACGGCGACCCGTTCGCGGACTTCGACGCGCTGGTGCGGACCGCTTCGGTGCTGCGCGGCGGGGTTCCCTACGAGCAGGCGCGGCTCGTCGGGGCGTACAGCGCGTACGGCGCTCCCGCGGCACCGCCCGGGGTGCGGGCGGCCGCCGACGCGTGGCTTGAGGTGTCGCGGCAGCTCCGGCGCGACTCCTGCTGCGACGTGGAGCTGCACTTCTGACCGCGGG
>NZ_JBAMDC010000571.1:0-3074 GCF_036961605.1 Streptomyces sp. KLMMK | reverse complement strand
GGGGCGGACTCGCCGACCGCATCGAGGACCGGGCCAGGGGCCTGGAGGAGTGCAGCAGGCGCTCCGGACCCGTCCTGCCCCACGTCGGGACCGTCAACACCGCCCGCGACCTGGACGTGCTCCGCGCCGCCCTCGGCGAGGACAAGCTCCACTACCTCGGCTACTCCCACGGCACCCGGCTCGGCGCCGCCTACGCCCACCGCTTCCCGGAGAAGGTCGGCCGCATGGTCATGGACGGCGTCGACGACCCGTCGCCCGACGCCAGGCGGACCACCCTCGCCCGGGCCGCCGCCTACCACAAGGCCCTGCGCCACGCGGTGGAGATCTGCACCAGGCGGGGCGACGAGGACTGCATCCTCGGCTCCGACACCGACCGGGCCATGGAGAACGTCACCGCCGCCTTCGACCGCCTCGACGAGCAGCCCCTGCCCTGGGTGAACGGCCGCACCCTCGACCGGGAGACCGCCGTGACGCGCACCATGGGCCTGCTGCGCTCCCGCGGGGGCCTGCCCGAGGCCCCCAACCTCCTCGCGTCCATCGTCTACCACCTGCCGCCGGGCGAGTCCGCGCACATGGCCGAGGAGGAGGCCGCCCGGGCCGAGGGCAGGACCGGGGACGGTCACGACGGATCCGGTGCGGCGCGGGCCGCGGTCAGCTGCGCCGACTCCGCCGGCCGTTACACCGCCGGACAGGTCGCGAACGCCTACGACGACTTCGCCGACGCCTCACCGGTCTTCGGCCCGCTCCTGGCCTCCGACATGGCCCTGTGCACCGGCTGGCCGCAGGCCGGCGACGACGGCTCCCACGCCGTGGCGGCGCCCCGCGCCCCCAAGATCCTCCTGCACACCTCCGAATTCGACCCCGCCACCCCCGTGCAGTGGCTGCGCCGCATGGCCCGGGCCGTCGGCCCCTCGGCCGTCACCATGACGGACACCGGCGGCGGCCACAGCGTCTACGGCTCACCGGACGCCGAGTGCGTCAACGACAGGATCGACTCCTTCCTCCTGGACGGGACGCTGCCGGCCGACCGCACCCGCTGCACCTGACGCACCGGCAGCCGCCCCTGCTCCATTGGAGGGGACTGCGGGGCGCGCTGATGCGGCGCGCCCCGGCCGGGGGCAGGCATCAGCTCTGTGGGGGCGTCGCCACGTACGTCCCACGGATGCCGTCCCGTGCCGGGAGAACCGTCGCGGGCCGATGACGAACGGAGCGTGCAGGATGCGTATGGGACACCGGTTCACGGCCGCAGCGGCAGCCCTCGCCATGGTGACGGGACCGGCGGGCGTCGCGCTCGCCCAGACGGACACGGAGGCGGAGAAGGACGCCTCCTTCCTGACGATGGCCCATCAGGGTGGCCTCGCCGAGATCGCCATGGGCAAGGACGTCAAGAAGAACGCCACCACCTCGTGCGTCAAGAAGACCGGGGAGGTCCTCGTCAAGGACCACACCATGCTGGACAAGAAGATCACGGACCTGGCGAAGCGCCTGCGGGTGACGCTGCCCGACCAGGCCATGGCCGAGCAGCGCAAGGACCTGAAGGACCTGCAGAAGAAGGCGCACACAAGCGAGTACGACAAGCGCTGGCTGAAGCTGGCGGCGGCCGGGCACGTCCTGGCCCTCAAGATGCTCGACGAAGAGATCGCCCAGGGAAGGAACGCCGACGTGCGCGAAGCCGCCCGCATGGCGAGACCCATCGTCGCCGACCACCTCAAGAGAGTGCAGGTGTGCCAGAAGAAGCGCTGACACCCCGCCTCCCGCAGGCCGCCCCGGTGCTCACCCGGCGGCGGCCAGCGGCTGCTGGGCCCAGATCGTCTTCCCCTCCGCGGTGAAGCGCGTGCCCCAGCGCTCCGTCAGCTGCGCCACCAGCAGCAGCCCCCGGCCGCCCTCGTCCGTCACCCGGGCCCGGCGCATCCGGGGCGAGGTGCTGCTCGCGTCCGACACCTCGCAGATCAGCGAGGACCGCTCGCGGATCAGCCGGAGCCGGATGGGGGCGTAGGCGTGCCGGACGGCGTTGGTGACCAGCTCGCTGACGACCAGTTCGGTGGTGAACCCCAGCTCCTCCAGCCCCCAGGCCGTCAGCTGCTCGGACGCGAACTTGCGCGCCTCGGCGACCGTGGACCGCTCCGCCGGCAGGTCCCAGCTGCGCACCTGCGAGGCGTCCAGCGCGCGCGTGCGGGCCAGCAGCAGCGCGATGTCGTCCTTGGGCCGCTCGGGGCGGCGCGGCAGCAGTGCGTCCAGAACGGCGTCGCAGGTCTGCTCCAGGGGCGCGGCCGGACCCGACAGGGCCGTGCGCAGCCCGTCCAGGCCCGCGCCGATGTCGTGGTCGTGGCTCTCGATCAGCCCGTCGGTGTACAGCGCGAGGAGACTGCCCTCGGGCAGCTGCAGTTCGGCGGACTCGAAGGGCAGCCCGCCCAGGCCCAGCGGCGGGCCGCCGGGGATGTCCAGGAAGCGGGCCGTGCCCCCGGGCGTCACCAGCACGGGGGCCGGATGGCCCGCCCGGGCCAGGACGCAGGAGCGCGACACCGGGTCGTACACCACGTACAGGCAGGTCGCGCCCGTCTCCCGGACGGTGCCCGGCAGCCGCTCCGCCGCTTGGTCCTGGGCCAGCTGGACCACCAGGTCGTCCAGGTGGGTGAGCAGTTCGTCGGGCGGCAGGTCCAGGTCCGCGAGGGTGCGCACGGCCGCGCGCAGCCGGCCCATGACGGCCGACGCCTGCAGCCCGTGGCCGACGACGTCGCCGACGACGAGCGCGACCCGGGCGCCGGACAGCGGGATGACGTCGAACCAGTCCCCGCCGACGCCGGCCTGGGCGCCGGCGGGCAGATAGCGCGAGGTGACCTCGACGGCCGTCGGCTCGGGCAGCCGCCCGGGCAGCAGGCTGCGCTGGAGCGTGAGCGCGACCGAGCGCTCCACCGCGTACCGGCGGGCGTTGTCGACGCACACCCCGGCCCGCGCCGCGATCTCCCCGGCCAGCAGCAGGTCGTCCGCGTCGAACGGCTCCGTGCCCGGGTACCGGACGAACAGGGCGACGCCGAGCGTGGCGCCCCGCGCCCCGAGCGGCACGGCGAGCACCG